>JAJZZU010000010.1 GCA_021797365.1 Pseudomonadota bacterium
GCAACAGACCTACGGCAACGTCCTTTCGGGTCTGTTTTTTGGCGCGATGATCTTTTCTGTGGCTAACACCATGAGCACGGTGTCCCACGAAGGCGGCCCGAACCTGAACGGGTTGGAGGGCGTGCCGAGCGTAAGCCCCAGCATGATGCTGGCGCAGGCCATGCAGGCCGCCCTGGCGAGCCTGGTCATCCTGCTTGGCTGGTTTGCGTTCGTGCGCGGACTGTATGCCTGGTCCCAGATGGGGGCGGCCGGGACCGCCGACAAGAATCTGTTTTGGAAGGGGTTGACGTTCGTTATAGCGGGCGCCATCGCCGCCAATATCGGGCCGTTTTTGGCGGCCCTATCGTTGCAATATTTTTAGTATCCTTTACAGAAAACAGGGGGTAATGATGCGCATCACGATGTCAAATGTTCGCCGGCGCCTGCGCTATTGGTTGTATACTGCCATGGCATGGTGCTTCTCCATGCAGGTCGCCCTAGCCTATTCGTTCAGTAGCGGCAGCGGGGGCTACGGGGGCCTAGGCAGCTCCGGTCTGCAGCCTGGTGGGGGCACCAACATCAACGGAGTTGTCCAGAACGCGGACACCACCGTGCTGCTCGTCAAAGGCCTGACCATCGATGTAGCAACGCTTATCGGATTCATCGTGGCGGCCATGGGGATCTACCGGATCACCAAGGACAAGGAGCGGGGCGAGAACCATCATGCCGCGGCCTTCAAGATGATCCTGGCGGGCGGCGCCCTGGCATCCTTGGGTGTTCTGCTGATGACCACCGTCAACGGGATCTACACCTAAACCGTGCTTGATCTCAGCCTATCCGTCAAAACGTCGGAGTTCCGGGACAACGACCGGGACTCCGGCGACGCGGACCGCGCCTTCCAGGGCGTGCGGCTCGTTGTCTTGTCGCGCGACCGTTATACCTGCCAGGGTTGCGGGCTACAAACGCGCGGGGTGGACGGCAAAAGCGGCTACTTCGAGGTCCATCACGTCGATGACGACCATCACAACAATCATCCGGACAACCTCGCGACCGCTTGCCCGTTTTGCCATTCTGTTAAGCATTTCGCCCTGGCGCACATCCAGGACCGGGGTTTTTTCGTCCCCGCGCGCGGCGTGAGTCAGCGCACCCTGAACCGGATCATGATGGTGCTGTGGTTCGAGACGCTGGTTCGCGATCGAGACCTCGAGGCTTGCCGTGTCGATCTCAAGCGATGGATCGAGGAAGGCCGCAAGATGATGGCCACTGCCCCCGCTTACCGGGACCTGGTCGATGGCGCGGCTCTGGGCAACCGGGTACAGGAGATGGCCGCCGCCGGTCCCGGGAAGGCGGCAGCCCTGGAAGGACTGCGGACCCGCCTCAAGACCGTGTTGCTGGTCCCGAATCTAGACAATCCCCTCTACCAGAAGGCGACCCGCTACTGGTCACAGACCTTGAGCGCGGCCTGGACGCCGGCCCGCGTGGCGCGCCATATCGCGGGTGAGGGCGATCAGTGATCTATACCGGGGCCTTTCTCTTCGATCACCCCAAGTCGGGGCAGGTGGCCGGATGGGGCGCCGTGGCCGGCCAACCGGCGCGCCGGTACGAGTCCTTGAGCGGGGCGCTGACCTCGCCGGACATCATCTGGTGGACCAACGCGGACAACGAGGTCCTGACGCAACTGGCGATGCCGGCGCGCTTCCTGCCGGAAAACACCTTCGGCGCGCACATGGCCTCGTTCCTCGAGGCTTGGGGCGTTCCATTGCTTTCGCTTTCCAACGCGGAGATGCGCGAGCGCGGTTTCTCCCGGAACTTTACCCTGGCCGGCGACCCGGAAACGGCCGCGGCCCTGGCCGCGCTCATCGCGGCGCGCATCCCGGAATGGACTAAGGTCCCGTTGGCCTGCGGGCACTACATCAAGCAGGTCCTGCCGGCCGCGCGATCGGCCCCGGCGCCCTCCGTGACCCGGGCCTTGCGCCGCCTCGTCAACGACGAGTCGGAGTATTTTTCCCGGACCGCCGAGCGGTCGTCACCTTCGCGCACATTCCGGGCGTTTTCGCTGTCGCCCATGCAAGCGGCCCGCAACCTGACCCAAATCCCTTCCGAATCCGGCGATGGCCTCGTTCTCGCCTATCCGGCGGGATCCTGGCGGTCGGTGAAGTCCGCGCCGCACCGGACCGTCCAGGACCTCCTGGAGGCGGCACGTCCGCTGCTGGTTTATGCCCGCGTTGAGATGCCGGACTCGGCCCTGGCCAACCTGCTGGTGCTGGGCTCCGGCACGAAATCCAAGACGCGCGAATGGTTCGCCGTGCCCGAATTGTCGCTGTTGGCGGGTATCGGCGCAAAGGTTACGGTCGGCGGCAGCCGCGGTCGCGGCACGCTATTGTGGGAGGCCGAGAGGCGGCAAGAGGTGGCGCCCCCGCCGTCAGGGCTCCTACATGACGGATCCTGGAGCGCCGGCGCGGCGGCCCTGGCCCTATTGACCGCCATGGGCCGCGACCAGCGCGGACAGATCACGCCGACGCAGCTCTGGCTGCGCGGTATCGACATGACCCACACCTTGCTTGCGGCCATGCGCCTCTCGCGTGCGATCGGCGAGGCCTTGCCGGATACGCGCCCGCGCCTCTTCGGCCATTACCTGGGGTCGGCCTGGCTGATGCTGGATAACCTGATAGAGTCGGACGAACCGGCCCTTCAGGCGGCGGCCCTGCGGGAAGGGTTCCTCGTCCGGGGCGCGCCGGTGCATCCGGGCCTTTCGGATATCGACTCCGGGGCTCCTCTCGCCGCCCGTTGGCTTGCGGCCTCGCGTGAGGCTGGCCCGGTCGTGGCCTCCCTGATCGACGGGCTGGGTCTCGTGGCCACGCCCGAGCAGGCGCAGGCCATCGAGTCCATCGCAAGCCGTGGGTCGGTCCTGGCATCCGTGACCGCCACGGCGGCCGCCTATGTCTTCGCCGACGGGTCGGACTGGACCGCGGCCATCACGCCCTGGAAAAACCGGCGGGATGATCCCGCCGCCGTGGCCGCCCTGATCCAATCCGCCCAGGCGCTGGCGGCCACCCTGCCGCCTGCAGCCCGCCAGTCGTTGGTCAAGACGGTCGGAAGCCTGGCACAGGCTGGCCGCCCGATCGGTTTGATCCGCGAAGCCGTGACCCGCCTGTCACGGGCCAAAGGGCAGCCGCCGGTGGCGAAGACCCAACAACAGGGGGACGCTGCGTGAAAAACCGTCTCTTCATTGCCGAAAAGCCGTCGCTGGGTAAAGCCATCGCCGCGCAGCTTCCCGGCCCGCACAAGGCGTCGCGCACCCATATCGTGTGCGGTGGCGGCGCGACCGTCACCTGGGCCTTCGGTCACCTGTACGAGCTGGCGGAGCCCGACGCCTATCTGCCCGATTCCGTCCCCAAAAATAGCAAAGGCAAGAAGCAGTGGCGGCTCGAGGATCTGCCGATCGTTCCCACGGATTGGAAGAAGGTCGCGAAGTCGAGCGCCAAGGACCAACTGGCGGCCATCCGCAACCTTGTGCGAGACGCCAACGAAGTCGTCAATGCCGGGGATCCGGACCGCGAAGGTCAACTGCTGATCGACGAGATCCTTGATGCCTTGCGCTGGAAGGGGCCGACCAAGCGCATCTGGCTTGCGGCCCTCGACCCGGAGAGCGTGAATCACGCCTTGTCGACGTTGCGCGACAACACCGAGTACGCCCCGCTGCGCGCGGCCGCCGAGGCGCGCGGGCGGGCCGACTGGCTGGTCGGCATGAACCTCTCACGCGCTTATACGCTGAAGTCCACCGGCAAAGGCGTGGTATCCATCGGGCGCGTGCAGACCCCGACGCTCGCCCTGGTGGTGCGCCGCGACCGCGAGATCGAAAACTTCCGTCCCGTGACGCACTACGCCCCTTGGGTTACCTTTGCGCATCCCCACGGGTCGTTTCGCGCGCGCTGGATGCCGCCGGCCCAAGAGGGAGACGGGGAGACCATTCAGATCACGGACAAGCGTTTGGCCGAAGCTGCCGCCGCCAAGGCCCTGGCGGCCAAGGTCGGCCAGGTCGCCTCGGCGACTGCCAAGGATGGACGTGAGGCCCCTCCCCTGCCGCTGATCCTGTCGACCTTGCAGGCGGAGGCGAGCCGCAAGTACGGATTGAGCGCACAGGAGACTCTGGATGCCGCCCAGAGCCTCTACGAGACGCACAAGATCCTGAGCTACCCGCGCACCGACTGCCCTTACCTGCCGGTCAGCCAACACGCCATGGCCGCCCGCGTGCGGGACGCCGTGGCCCGCACCGCACCGGATCTGCGCGAGGCGGCCTTGAAGGCCCCCAAACCCGATCAGAAGACGCGCGCGTGGGATGACGGCAAGATCACAGCGCACCATGGCCTGTCGCCCACGGTCGTGAGCGTGCCGTGGGATCGTCTGACCGAGGCGGAGCGTGCGGTCTACACGCTCGCCGCTCGCGCCTGGCTTGCGCAGTTCTATCCCGAGCACACCTTCCGGCAGAGCCACGCCATCGTCCAGTGTGGCGGTGAGAAATGGGAGGCGCGCGGGCGCGTGACGCGCGATCCCGGCTGGAAGGTCCTGTATGCCGTCGGCGGGCACGAGAAGGAGGAGAACAAGGACGAAAACGAGGACCGGCAGGACCTGCCGGCCATGGCGGCCGGAGACGGCGTGCGCGCCACCGGCGCGGAGGTCAAAGAGATGGTGACCAAGCCGCCCGCGGCGTACACAGACGGCACCCTGATCGCCGCCATGTCGCGGGTCCACCAGCTGGTGACCAACCCCAAAATCAAAGCGCGCCTGAAAGAGACCTCGGGACTAGGGACTGAGGCCACGCGCGCCAACATTATCGAGACCTTACTCACGCGCGACTTTGTTCGCCGCGCCGGAAAGAAACTGATCAGCACCGAACGCGGACGCGCCTTGGTCGACGCCCTGCCCGAGGTGTTGACCGACCCTGGTGTGACGGGTCTTTGGGAGGACGCCCTGCAGGCGGTCGCCACCAAGGCCCTATCGCTTACGGACTTCGAGGAACAGCAGCGCAAGTTTGTGATCAAGCGCGTCCAGGAGGCGGTCTCCGGACCATCCGTTCGCATGCCTGACGCCCAGATGCCGACCCCATCCGGCGCGCGGTCCAGAGGCAAGCCCTTCCATGGGAAAAAGGCTGCCCACGCGAAGCGGTCCGCCGGCCCACATTCCCGGTCCAGCGCAAAAAGGTGAGGGACATGGGCAGACAACGCGCCTTGCTGGTCGTGGAGGATTCCCCCACCGAGCGGCATATCCTCGAGACCTTGCTCGAGCGCCATCACTATCGCGTCCTGAGCGTCGAATCTGCGGAAAAGGGAGCCGACCTCCTGTCCTGTACCTCGGTCGACGCCGTCCTTATGGATATCGTCTTGCCGGGTATGAATGGTTTTCAGGCGATTCGCCACTACCGGAAAGAAGGGCTGTTGCCGCCCCATACCCCGATCGTGATTTGTACGACGAAAAGCACCGAATCCTATAGAGCCTGGGGTTTGCGGCAGGGAGCACAGTGGTATCTCACCAAGCCGATCCAGGAGACGGAGTTGCTATCCGTACTCCAGTCGCTGTTGCAGCGCCAACCCGATACCCAGGCGGCCCCCGCATGAACCAACCCGACCCGAAACCCGTCGGCGTCCCGCCCGACGCGATCGTCACGGTGTACCAGAATCCCTGGTTTGCTGTGCGGCGGCGCGGCGGGATGCACTGGGTCAGCCAGGGCAAGCGGGCGGGCGCGGTTGTGATCGCCCGCCGCCGACAGGACGGTCGGATCGCCCTGTTGCGTCACGACCGGCCGACGACCGTGGGTCGTGTGGTATGGGAACTGCCGCGCGGCGGGGTGCTTCCGGGCGAGGCCCTGCGAGATTGTGCGTTGCGCGAGGGACAAGAGGAAACGGGCTGTCGCCTCCATATGATCCGGTCGCTGGGAACGCTCTACCCGGACACCGGCATTCTGGAAAGCCGTGTGGGTGTGTTTCTGGTCGAGGCGTCCGGCATGACAAGCGTGGACGCCAATCCCGACCCAGCGGAACGCGCTGCGGTGCGCGGGCTTATGTGGCTACAGCCCCGCCAGATCTCCTGGTTGTTGCGATCCGGACTGATTGTCGATGGGTTCACCGTGGCCGCCATGGGCCTATTTTTCCAAACCGAGGAGTTCGCCCATGACCCGTAAAGAACATCACCAAACCGCCACGGTCGTCAGCCGGGATGGACAGGAATCCCGTGTCGAGGTAACGAGCGAGGACCTACTGTCCGCCGAAGAAATCCAGGACATCCTTACGCAGGCGACGGGCACACCCGGTGAAGAGTGTCCCGTTCGTGTAGAGGCGGTCGCCCCAGAGAGTCCCCGCACCCCCGCATCCGAGATCACGGAACGGTTAGGGCTTCTGAAGAGGTGTCAGGTGATCACTCGGGACGGTCGCGCTTTCCGTTTTATGGGCATCAGCAACACCAAGGCACACCGATTCGTAGCCCTCTCCGCGCCGTCTGTTCAGGAGATGGGATACATGATCGGCGACATCATAGCCCGCATCTCTCTCGACTGCAGCGCGGAAGAAGCGGACGCCTTCGTGGAAGCTGTCAGTGACGCGGCGCATCTGTGTACGTCCTTCTTGCTCAGCGAAGGCGAAACGCTATCGAGCAACATCTCATCACGACAAAAGGAAAACGCCCGTGACTTTTAAGAGATTTTCACAGCATGCCCGCCTGTGGGCGGTGGCTGGCGTGATCATCGGCCTTGTGCCGACCGTTTCTCACGCACAATCCCAAGCCGTCTGGACCTTCTCGACGCCGCCTCGTGGGTTGCACCAGCGGCAATTATACCGCCCGTTGGTGCGTTATCTCGCCCAAGCGACGGGGCACCCTATTCGGTTCGTGGGCACCGATTCGTGGATGGTCTACAGCGTCAACCAAGCCCGCGGGCGATACACCCTGATCTTTGACGGTCCGACCTTCACCGGTTGGCGAGATCAGCATCTGCATTACCGCCCCTTGGTGCGTCTCGGCGGGTATCTCACGTTCGACGTGGTGACGACCGACCCTGCGATTCGGCGCTTGCACCAGTTAGACGGCGAGCCCGTCTGCGCCAACGCGCTACCCAATCTCGCGACGATGGTGCTGATGCGCCGGACGTCGGGTGTGGCCCGTCCCTATTTGTTACCGCAGAACGGCATTGGGGGCGACTATCGCGGTCTGCTCGCCGGGACCTGCGTAGCGACCGTACTCCCCGCCGCGTTCCTGGCCCACCATCTGGCGCCCGCACGCGCCAAGATCCATGTCCTGTACCAAAGCCGCGCGTACCGCAATTTGGCGCTGTCGGTCAGCCCGGACGTACCCGCGACCATGCGCCAGCGGATCCGGGCCGCTTTGTTGAGTTCGCAGGGACAGAAAGTGTTGCGGCAAATCTATCCCCGCCAACCTCATATGCAGTTTCGTCCGGCCTCCGCAGTGGACTATGCCGTCTACGGAGCCGCACTGGATCATCTGACCAGCTACCAATCCATGATTCCACGCAGAGATCGTTCCTAAAAGGGAGAGAGAAGACGTTATGCGTAAGACCGTTAAAGCCCGCCGCGCCGTCCTTGCGGCGATCATCTAAGGAGTCACCCCGTGTCGCATTTTCGATTCACCTCAGCGGTTCTGATCCCCGGCCTTGCCGTGGCCTCGTTTCTCTTCGGCGTGTCGCCCGCGTATGCCGCGTATGCACAAACGCACTGGAGACCTGAGTATCAACAACATCACGCCTTGCGGGACCATCGGCGCGTCGATCGTTTGACGGACCACATCCAGCGCGCCCGGGCGCGCCTCGAACGGGCCGAGGCCCATCATCACGCGCGGCGAGCGGAACGCATTGAGGGCCGCCTGGTGCGTCTGCGGGCTAAGCGAAATCGCGTGGAACAGCGTGCGGAGAGCCGATAGATATGGCAACCATCAAAACTTCCGCCATCGCCCGCGGTCTTGTGGCGGGTCTCGGCCTGTCCTTGGCCGCCTGCGCCCCAGCCTACGCCCACCATGCCGCGCCCGCCAAAGGCGCGGGGTTCCTGGCGCTCGCGCGCGACGGTCGTCGGATCTTCGACCATACGCCGCAGGTCGTACCTCGGTATGTCGGCAACGCCCTGAGCTGCTCGAATTGCCATCTCGGTTCCGGCAAAACACCGTTTGCCGCCCCCTTGTGGGGCGCTGCGGGCATGTATCCGCGTTACCAGGGTAAGGCGGGTCGCGTGGTGACGCTCGGGCAACGCATCCAGGAGTGCTTTTTGTTTTCGGAGCGCGGCACGGCGCCGTCTTTAAACGGCCACACCGTCCGCGCGATCGAGGCCTACGCTCACTATCTCGCCTATCGCCACGGGAACGTCATGGTTGGGTATCCGCCCGCCGGCACCGGCTATGTCGCCCCACTCAAGACCACGGCGGGGTCCGTGGCCGCGGGCCGCACGGAGTTCCGCTCCCACTGCGCGGTCTGCCATGGTGCCCGCGGCCAAGGCGAAATGGTGGCGTTCTTGCATCGATACGCGCCGCCACTATGGGGCCCCAGGTCGTTTGCCGTCGGGGCCGGCATGAGTAAGCCCGTGGTCGCCGCTAGGTTCATTTGGGCCAATATGCCGTATGGGCACGGCCGCACCTTGTCGCCGCAGGTGGCGCGCAACATCGCGGACTTCGTGGACAGCCATGCACGGCCGAAACCTCGTGAAGCCCTATCTCGGTTGTGGAAAAAGTAAGCCCATCGACCCAGCAAGGAGGATCCCGTCATGGAAAATCAGCTACCCAACGACAAGCGACTAACCGTTGCTGACGTTCTGGCGGGACGCATCCCCGCGCCGACACGAGGCAAGGTGTACGTCACAGCCAGCATCGAAGACGGTGACCCCACCATTGTGCGGCTGTCTGGCACCGATCCCGTGGTCTGGTTGAATGCAAAATACCGTGCCGACTACGGATCGCCTGAGGATTTTCTGGTAAGCGACATGCAGGCGGGCGCCCATGATGGGTTGTCGCTGTTGTCGTCCGGCGTGTTTCTCTGGATCGACAACAAGATGGTCTTGTTGCGTCGTGATGCCAAGGCACAGAGTCTCGCCGGATACTGGACGGAACCGGCCGGACGCTGCGATGCCTTGCCGCTGAAAACCGGGCTGCGCGAACTAAACGAAGAACTGTTGGTATTGAGCGGTGGCGCAAAACTGGCCTTTGTGTACGACGAGGCTCTCGCAGACGAGGCGGTTGCCATCAAAAAATCCCAGGGAGGTTTGGGCACACCGATAGAGCTTGCACAGTTAGAGGTTCCGGACCATGGAGACAGTCCATACCTTATTCGAATAGCGTTCGTTTATCTGGATGGCCGCCTGGCAGAAACGATTCTGGGACCGCACTTCTTCAACCGACGACACAATACCCTCGAGGTGCGGATGCCGCTGTCATTGTCTCCCCAATGCGAGGATGTCGCCTTGGCCGACGGCGAACCGTATGGACGTGATGTCGGACTCTTTGCCCCCAGTGATCTGACAGGCGACCTGTTGACGCCGTGTCTAGCCCATTACGCCAAACTGTCCTCGTGCCGACCCGCCATGTAGACGGTCCCAGCATGACGACAGAGACGGTTGAGATGTCCGCCCTACCGAACCGAATAGACGATCTGAAGACGGATACCCGCGTGCCGACCCTGGACATACATTGCGGAGACGTCATCGAGCGGTTGCGCCAGATTCCCGAGGCAAGCGTGCATATGATCGTGACCAGCCCCCCGTATTGGGGCTTGCGCGACTACGATCTCGATCCGGTGGTTTGGGCGCCGGTACGTTATTGCCCGATGCCAGGCTTGCCAGACCATTCGGTTCCCCCTCACGCCGATCCCGATCGTTTTGCCGCCGGCTGCGCCCACGACTGGACCGAGTGGCGGGAGAATCACGATCAGCGCGAGGCGCACTTGTCCGGAAAGACGCGGACCTCGGAGCGGTATTACGGCGACGATCCAACCCGTCGTTTCGATGGTAACCACCAGAAGCACAGCCACGGCCAATTCTGCCGTCTGTGCGGGGCTTGGCGAGGGTGTTTGGGTCTGGAGCCTACGGCGGATCTCTATATCGGCCATCTGGTGCAGGTGGCGCGGGAATTGCGGCGCGTCCTGCGTCCGGACGGGACCTTGTGGTTGAACTTGGGTGACTCCTATATGGCTGGCCACCAGGGCAGGCGCGCATCGGACAAGAAAGGTCTTGCGCACGCAACGAGTGCCCGGCCAGGCACTTCGAGGGGATTGAAGCCCAAGGATCTGGTCGGTGTTCCCTGGCGCGCCGCCTTTGCCCTCCAGTCGGATGGCTGGACATTACGTTCCGACATTGTTTGGGCCAAAACCAACCCCATGCCGGAATCCGTCCGGGATCGCTTGACGCGCAGCCACGAAATGATGTTCCTATTGGCGCCCTCCCATCGTTATTTCTATGACAACGTGGGTATCCGTGAGCCCCATAAAGCCGTGCCCGTGGCGCGCATAGGGCGTGGGCGTAGCCAATCCCACAAATGGCGGGATGGTGGCCCAGGTCGGCAGTCGATCGGCCTATCATTGGCGAGAGCGTTGCATCCGGACGGGTGCAACAAGCGTGATGTTTGGACATTCGCTGTTGCGCGATGCCGCAAGGCCCACTTCGCGACTTTTCCGGTTGCCCTGGTCGAGCCCGCGATCAAGGCGGGGACGCCTGATGGCGGCGTCTGCGCCCATTGTGGGCGCCCCGCGCGACGCACGATGGCCTACGTCAAAGGGGACGCTCCCGCTTCCCACCGGGGATCGAGCTTTGTGCGCGGCAAAACGCGCGCGGCCCAGGAAATCCTGCGCCCGGTATCGCAGTGCGCGCGAACGACCGCCATTGTCTGCCAGGGATGGGCGCCAGACTGCTCTTGCCATGCCCCGCTCGTGCCCGCAACCGTTCTTGATCCATTCGCGGGATCTGGTACCACAGCGATTGTGGCGCGCCGTTTGGGGCGTTCTTCGATCTTGATTGAAGCCAGCCCGGAGTATGTAGCGGAGTTCCTGCAGCCGTTGCTTGCGGTGTAGAGTGCGGTATAGTGCATCTGCACTATGCCCTATGCTGTGCTATAGTTTTCTTGTCGTGAAGCATAGAGGCTGTCGCCATGTCGCGAAATCATAGTAACGCGGAGAAACGAGCCGCGCTGGTCGAAAGGCTGATCATCGAAGATCCGGGCCGCGGTCCGCGATGGAAGGCCTTTGTTGCCGATCATCGGGGTTTGAGCGGCGCGGAAGTGGAGCGCTCGATCGCGGGGATCATGGTCCGCGCTCTGGCAAATGCCGACCCATCCGATACCCGGACTATGGTGCAAGGCATCGCCTCTGTCGGCGCCGCTTTAGCCTTTGCCGTCAAGATCCGGCTGCCGTGCGGGCATCGCGCCACCAGTATGGCGGCAGAGTACGACGAAACGGTCTCCTTGGTGGATTTACGGTTAGCCTGTTCGGCAGAAGGTTGCCCGAACCATTTCCCGGATCCCCTTTTCGATGAAGAATGAGTTGGCTTTGCCGGACGCATCGGCGCAAGGCGTCGCCACGTTACACACCGGTAATGTCGCCGCCGTCTGCGCGGATCTCCCGGCGTGTTCAGTGGATGCTGTGCTGTGTGATCCACCGTATCACCTCACCGAGAATTCCCGAAAAGGAAGCCGTCAGAATGCCGGGCGCGAGACCCCGTATGGCCGCCATGGCCTAGGCACCGACCGTCGCGGATTCATGGGGCAGACATGGGATGGCGGGGATGTCGCGTTTCGTCCCGAGACATGGGAGGCCGTCATGCGAGTAATGAAGCCTGGCGCCTATCTTCTGGCCTTTGGCGGCTCTCGCACCTTCCACAGGCTCGCGGTGGCCCTTGAGGATGCCGGGTTTCTTCTGGTTGATACCCTAATGTATCTCTATGGGACAGGTTTTCCCAAGGCTCGCGATGTGGCGCGTGACATTGATCGCAAAAAAGGCGCCTCACGCAACCACGCGGCCCCTCCTTACCAGCCACCCGGCATGACGACTCCCTGGAATCTTCAGAACGCCAAAGATGCTCGCGCGGTTAACGTCTTTGCGTCCCCTCGGAATACCGCGCGCCTTCTACCGGAATCGCCGGAGGCCCGCCAGTGGGATGACTACCGCACCGTCCTGAAACCGGCCTTCGAGCCCATCCTGCTGTTTCGGAAGCCCGGAGAGGTGTCTTATGCGGACAATGTCCTGCGATGGGGCTGCGGGGCACTCAATATCGGCGGGTGCCGCATTCCGGTGACCGATCGCCCCGAATCTGCCACGCCTGCAGCGGGACGGTATCCCGCCAACGTCATCCTCGACCCCGAGGCCGCCGCACTCCTGGATGCCCAGGCCGGGATTCGCAAAAGCGGCGCCATGTGTCAGGGAACCATACGCAATCGCTGCACCAGTCATTCCTTTGGCGCGATGTCCGAATGCGCCGCGAAGCGAGATTTTTTTGCCAGCGAGGGGGGAGCCAGCCGGTTCTTCTATACCGCGAAGGTCTCGACCGCCGAACGGCAGGCGGGCATGGGCGATCACATCAATGATCACCCGACCTTGAAACCGCAGGACCTCATCCGGTATCTGGCCACCCTTCTTCTGCCGCCAGCGCGCACCGATGGCGCCCCACGGCGTCTCCTGGTCCCGTTTTCGGGGGCCGGGTCAGAGATGATCGGAGCCCTCCAGGCGGGATGGGAGGATGTCCAGGGTATCGAGCAGCAGCCCGATTACCAATCCATCGCGGAACGCCGTATCCGGCATGCCGGTTTCCCGGTCGTGCAAGGAAACGTCGGATTCCCTCGGAAATGAGGGCGATACGCCGCCACGAGGCGGTCGGCTGGACGGCGGGCGTCTTGAGCGTCGTCGGGACCGTCGTCTTGGCCTTGGCACCCAAACCCGACGTGGTCGGGACTGTCTGGCTCTTCTGGACGGCCTCGCAGGTGCTGTGGATCTGGTACGCCCGCGAGACCGACTCGCGCCCGCTTCTGTGGGCACAGATCCTGTATCTCACGATCGATGGTGTGGGGTTGGCGCGGTGGTGGACGGGCTGATCTGTTACAGTAATTCGTCTTCTTGGTTTGCGCGCCGTTCTTGCACAGATTGTTCCCCGAAATACCGGCGAGGATTTCCGCACATCCAGCACGAGCAGGGCGTCGGGGTATTGATGGCGCGCGCGATATTCTGAGGCGGTTCGGTCGATAAGTCTCGCCCCCAATGGAAACGCCGCTTGGCGCGCAGCCGCCCGCGATGATGACGGCGGACGGCGCGCGCGGATCGGGCTAATGGTCGCCCAGTAAGAGAACCGGAAAAGCTCATCCGACAAGTATAGGGCGATTCCGGCGGGACGGAAAGTGGCTATGCCCCGTCATACAGTGCGGTATATTGACATGGTGTTGTGTTATGTTATCCTGCGGGCTGGATACCAAAAACGGGGGAGGAAGCATTATGGCGCGGTACGTCTGTAAGCGGCAGGACCAAAACGAAGCGCAGGGATGTCTGGCACCGCCGGACGGTATCGGCGGTCTTTCCGAAGTTGTCGTTGCGGTTGATATTCCGCGCTATGCCCGGCGTGGTTGCAGCTTTGTCGCGGTCTATCGGCGCGACAAACCAAGAGGGCCTTTGACATGCCTTTTGCCGGGCAGCGAGGTCCCTGGTACCGGGCAGATGGCCGCCCGCATCTTTTTGGAGTCCATGGGCTGGGCTGTGCGGTCCATATCCACGCTGAAACGCCAACCAGCGAAGCGTTTGGGCTGGCGGCAGGATCCAGACACCGCCCCCGCGGATCTTGCCGATCCCGATGATCTTGCGGATCTCTGTGCGGTCGAGAGCGACGGCGCCGCGGACGCATGGGAGGCTTAATGGACAACTTGGCAAGAACAGGCAGTCGCCCGTGCGGTCATGGCTGCCCGGAGTTTGCCGAACAATCCCAAGGGGCCTCAATGAAGACCACACCAGAAATTTTGAGCACCCACGAAAACCGCCGCGACATTCTCGCCACCTTTGCGCAGGTCTGTGCGACGCGAGCCGCCCGCAATGCACGCGCTGCGAAACGTACAACCAACGAGAAGGATTACGCGTCCGTCAATTATCTCGCCGCGCGCGCCGCGCAGGCGGCGGCGTGTGTGCAGGATGCGCCCACAGACGTGTTGGCGATTCACCATGCCTCCGAGGCCGCCCGATATGCCGTTGAGGTCGTCCGCGCTTACTACACCTTACATCTCGGGAAACGCTGCGGGGAAATCGTAGCTCGCGATGAGCACGCCCGACAAATCGAGGAGTTATGCGCGTTTCTTCGGAAAGAAACAGGGAGTGTGCCATGTCCTTAGCCTCTGTCCGCCAATTCTATGGAGTCCCCGCTTACCGCGGCACTGCCATCCTGTACACCGGTGGCGATACGCCGCGCCAAGGGGTCATCGTATCCGCTACAACGTGCGGCCGTCTGCGGATACGGTGGGACGATGATCCCTCTGAGCACCGCGCGATCCTACATCCGACCTGGGAGGTTCAGTACCTGCCGGAGACGCCGGACGATGGGGAGGGCCCGCGATGAGGAGTCGTTTGCTGTCTTTTTGCCACACGGATGCGGGCCGCGCCGAAAGCCGCCGCCCGAAACAGCGCAACGACTGCACGGTGCGGGCCCTAGCCTCAGTCATGGCGTGGCCCTACGACCACGCTTATGACCTCGTAGCGGCTGCCGGACGAAAAAGCGGGAAACCTTTCCGGCTGGCAAAGACGTATCTGCCGCAAAAGACCCTGCCGTTTACCACCATCTGCCACAGCTTTCCCGCGAAAGCCGGGGAGCCCCGGATGACATTGGGGCGGTTTTGCGCCGAGCATCCTGATAGACGGTTCATCGTCAAAATGGCCAAGCACGTCGTCGCAGTCATCGACGGCATAGCCTATGACGACGAGGCTCTCGACGAGAATCGGTGCGTCTATCGTGCCTGGGAGTTTTCCTGATGAGCGAGAACACAAATAACCCAGTTACACCCGAGACCCTTCAAGAGGTCTTCGGCGACATCCTGGCCCGCGCCAGCCAAGAGGAGGCATCCCTTCTGACCTCCATCGTCGGTCACACGGCTATCCAGGACGCGAGCGCGGCGGTCGCCCGCGGGGATGCGTTGGGGTACTACAACGCCATCGCCCTTCGATGGCAACGCGCACAACGGGCCCTCATTGTGTCCGCCCAACCCAACGTCTCTTGGGAGGAGCGGTTCCTCTTCCTTCACTATGAGTTCATCCTAGCCCATTTTCGGGGCCTTATTGATCGCCATGAGGGGATCAGTTGTTGCGTGGACAAGGCCCACGAGATCCTGCGGCGCTTAGGGCGTTACCAGACGACAGGAAAGGAAATCCGGTTTGAGGAGACAAGCCCGCGCGATTATCGGTACCCGACGCGAGTGTTTACGACGCATGCCGAGATCCTGGCTTTTTACAATGGACTTATGGATCTCTATTTCGGTCGCCCGGAACGGTATCTCGCAGCCCTCCGGGCCATCGAGGAGCGCCTCCAGGCCCCGCCCCCGGAATCCGCCCCATGTCCTTGAGCCCAACCGAGACCGTGCGCGCGATCCTGCGCCAACGATTTGCGCCCCCCGAGTGGGTGCTGATGGAGGAACTGGCACCGAAGACCGGCGGCGGGACCGGCTACGCCGATGCGGTGGCCATGAATCTTTGGAAAAGCCGGGGCTACGCCGTGTGTGGCATGGAGATCAAGGTCCACCGCGGCGACTGGCTCCGCGAATTGAAGAAGCCCGCCAAGGCCGAAGATGTGTTCCGCTACTGCAACACATGGACAGTCGTCGCTCTTCCCGGTGTCGTTGAGACCAGCGAAGTGCCGGTGACCTGGGGATTCACGGAGGTCCAGCGTGGACGGCTCGTCGAGATCGTCAAGGCCCCCGCGCTCAATCCGGATCCACTAGATCGTCCGTTTGTGGCGTCCCTTATGCGCCGCGGGTTCGCGCAGATCGACAATCTCGTGGAATTGCGGCAACGCCAGACGATCGCCGACATGCGGGCGCAGATTGAGGCACAGATTACCGCTGAGGTGGAACGACGCACCCATCGATACGAAGACCTGAAAAAGGCCGTGGAGAAGTGGGAGGCGGCGACAGGGCTCACGTTCGGTCGTTACGGCGGCCCCGCGATCACGACCATTCAGCTGGCGCAACATTTGGAACGTCTGCGGTTCCAGTTTGCGGACAACGGTCCCGATACCGGATTCGCGTTCCTGGGCACCTTGGCGGACAACTTGCAGAGAGCGTCGCAGGTGGTGCGGGAGGCCTTATCGACGACGGGCGTTGGTGAGACCACGGCCGCCGGAAAACCTAAAAATGGCGATGTTTCACGGAGGCACAGATGAACAGCACAAAATGGTCTGCCTTTAAAGCCGGATGGCCCACAGCCGTTCAAGACGGCCTCACGGCGATCTGGTCCGTTGCAACCACAATTGCATACCGGATCCTCCTGCCCATAGCGGTCCTGGCGGCCTTATTTGCGATGATGTTGGGGTTCTTTCGCGGGTTTTGGCTGACTGCCCCTCCGAAGGTTACACCCCTGTGGCTCGTCTGGGTAACACGAGCAGGTATTCTGGCCGTGATCCTCGGCATCCTCTACGTCATCATTCTTCTTTTCGTGAACCACGCGATCGAGGCAGGCCAGAAAAAACTACAGGCGGGGACACGGCAAGACCAGGAGGGATGCCCATGACCATTACGAAATGGGCCGCATTCAGGGCAGGGCTATCTCTGATCGCCAGGGACCTTCATCAAAAGATTGGGCGCCTATCTATCGACCTCATCTCGCTTGTCATCTTGCCGACAACGAGCGTGGCGATCGTGATTGTCGCGATCGTGGGAGCCATGCACGCGTTTTGGCTGACGACCCCGCCGCAAACGACGTCCATGTGGTTTGTGTGGACAACACGCGCAAGCGCTCTCGCGTTGGCTGGCGCATTGGTCGTTTTCTTCGTACATCATGTTATTGGCATGGGGCGGAAACAATTAGAGATCAATTCCATCCGCGCAAACGATGAATTGTTGGCTGATGCCGACCGCGCTACAGGTCCGGAAGACTCTACAGGAGAGCACCCATGAGCGACAAGACCAACACAGCCCCCAATAAGGCAATCTGGAACCCTACGACCCACTACGACCAGCCCTTGCGCTGGCGCAGTCCGCGGCGGATCTTCGTGCGTCTAGCGGATGGAGACCTTTTCCAGGAGTCTGTGCCGGACGCCTTCGTAGATCACGTGTTGACCGTCATGACTGTGACGCCGCACCACACTTTCTATGTACTCACCAAACATCCGGAGCGGATGCGCACCTATTTCGCGGATCCCGGACTCTATCGCCGTGTCTTGCGCGCCAGCAATGCGGTGCGCCAAGCGTATCCCAAGCGTGACCTGGACAGTATCCCGATCAGCAATCCTGCCTCACAGTTCGCCCCCCATATTTGGTGGGGCGTCTCTATCGAAGACCAGGACAGCGCGGATCGGCGTATTCCACCGATCCTTCAGATCCCGGTTGCCAACCACTGGGTGAGCGCCGAACCGTTGTTGGGGCCTATCGACTTCGAAGAAGTGCCGGTCGGTATGTTCGGCCCGTTGCGACCCTATCAGGATACCGAACATCGAGCGCCGCGGCTCAAATGGGTGGTCGTAGGCGGGGAATCGGGACCCAGTGCGCTCCCGATGCACCCGGACTGGGTGATATCGCTGCGCGACCAATGTCAAGCGGCGGGTGTCCCGTTCTTTTTCAAACGGTGGGGTGCCTGGTTGCCGGCCAACCAGAACCCCGAGGGCAATGCGCTTTTCCGGTCTCTGCATCTCGATCTCGACGACGACCTGCGACTCGACGACGACCATGGCAGGACGCGCGCGACCCCAGAGACGGTGGTCGGTATAGATGGAGGATGTCTGGACATTACGCACCCACAGTCCTTCCGGATCGAACGTCGCCCCATACTGACGCATAGGGTGGGCGCACTACGCGCTGGACATCGGCTGGATGGACGCGTGTATCAGGAGTATCCGTGATGACCACGAAAGACGCGAGGAAGTGCGAGCCCGTGCTGGATGCTCCGACTATCCCGCACGCCCGGCCCGATTATCGTCCGTGGGAGCAGTACATGACATGCTGTCATTGCGCGCACCCGCTCGACGACAATCCACGGATGAAGGACGCCCTGAAAACCCACACCACGGCTGGGTGGGCAAAACAGCAACTCGGGATCCTTGCCGATATGGCGAGTGACCATCATCTACCGGACTGGTATGTCGAGGAGGTGCGACGTATCGCGAATGGCATCACCTTGATACCGGGACCCCCTTCTCTATAGACGATTACTGTAGGAGGAAACAAGCATGTCCAAAAAAGATCAGGAAACCATCGACGTCGATTCCGTTCGTGCGATTTTAGGATGGACGGGCGGCGGCATTCACAAGCGGATCGATGAAAACCGGGAGTTGGTAGAACTGCTGCAACACGACGGTTTTTTAGACCGCTATCCGTGGGCAATAGAATGGCTGCGCTGTCACGACGAATTTCTTTCCGCGCTCCTCGCGGCCGTTCCGATTAAAAAAGGCCTCTTTATGGGGGCAACTCGAGGTGGCGCGCCATTTCCGCGACCCTGGCCCCAAGAGATTGATGGCGCGCCTCACAGACAGTGAGCGCCAGGAAATTGCGAGGCAGTTCTGGCGTTCACCAGAATAGGCGACAAGATGGGCATCTTCGTGATGGTCAACAATTTCCCAAGAGGTGAACAATGAATATCAAGTGGAATGCGTTTCGGGCGGGATTGCTTGCCGTTACAGAGAAACGGATGGAGGGATGGAGAACACGGATGCGGATGCCGATCTTTCTTTTCAGGCTCGCCGTTCCCGTGATTGGGGCTGTGCTCTATATATTTTTATGCTTTCTTTGGATAGTGGCGCCGTTGGAGGTTCGAATCATCGCCATCGCGGCGGCCATCTTTGGCCTATTCGAGGCTATACCATACCTTATCAAGGTGGGGCAGGAAAAATCGTTGGCGGAGGCTGACTGTGCCACTGGCCCGAAAGGTCGTGTGCGGTGGTGAATCCGGTCCCGGCGCGCGCGTGTTCCGCGCGGAATGGGCCCGCGAAATCCTGCGGCAGTGCCGTGCGGCGCGCACTCCTTTTTTCATGAAGCAGATGGGCGCCGCTTTCAATGATGGGCGGTTTACCTTGAAACTGCGCCACCGGGCGGGCGCTGACCCAGACGAGTGGCCAGAAGACCTGCGAGTGCGGGAGTATCCGGATCCGGAGAGGGGCCCGATACAACAGTCCCTCACGGACGATGAGCACCAAGAGTCCAGCCCGGCACCAAAATAACAGGAGCGCCTATGCTGATTCATGTCATTCCCCAAATCTACATTCCGCGGCATCTTGGCCCATTGGACGTACGGCTTTTTTCGATCGGTATCCCCGAGATCGGATGGCAGCGCAACGAGGAGGCGCTACGGGTCGGGCGCCCTTACCCCAACAAGGGGTACATCATAGGGTATGCCGTCGCCCGAACACGAGCAGCTGTCGTAGGACTGTTTGTGGAAACGCCGGACTTTGTGGACCGTTATACTGTGATTGCGCGATGGGGTATTGCTGGAGGCGTCAATGGAGATATTACGGTAACACATACGGTTGAGCACACCGTCCTGGACACGGAATACGACGCCGTAAGCGACCTGATGCTCCTGTGGTATGGGAACGACACTCGGCCTTCCCGCTACCCGGACCTGTATGCGGATAAAGCCCCCGTGCTGATCCAGCCGGTGATGGACCTGTTGCTCGATTCGGAGGGCGGCACCCGTCGCGGGGGAGATTCGCAAGACAAGATCGGTTCAGACGGACTCATCGTCGAGCGCCGCGAACGGTTCTCTCTGCCCACACTCGAGCGTGCCCGTTTCGCGGCTCCATTCGCTTTCGCCCCCGGAGTGCGGTTTCCTTCCTGGGTCGATACACCAAAAGGGCGTCTGCATGGGTCCCACTAAACATCAACGCGGGATCAAGCGCCGCCTGATAGGTGTTTTGGTGGCGCTTTTGATGGGTTTCTCGTCGGCCCCTCATGCCGGATTACCCGCATACGCCCTGCATGGAGTGGAAGATCACCCGATCGTGAGCACCGTCGGTGTTGGGTTAGCGGCGGGAGCCTATGAATTGTACGAGCACCACTGCCATGTGGTGGACCCCGCAAGACCAGGGGCTCCGGCACTGTGGGCGTGTGATGGCGTTCAAGGGAACCATTCATGGGTCCAGGAAGCGAAGGACTTGTATTTGGCTTCCATCCGTTAAGTCTGGCGCAAGCTGCTCTGGCGTTTATCATCCAGGATTACACGGCGATAGTTTAGGGTACTACAAAAAGATATTGGCGAGATTAAGTAGAGCATATAACGCTGGATCGGACATCGATGAATCCTGTCTTAATGTAGAAAACGAGATGGGACGCATCAAACAAGACCTTGCTAACGGTGTTAATAAATGAAAATACTCTCAGCAGATATCCCTTTCGACCCACAAGGAAACCCCCTCTTCGCGCAGTTGTGCGATAGCACAAAAAACCTGCACGCGTGGTGGAAAACTATTTTTTTCCATACACCAAAAATTGATAAACGGCGGTGGGCCACAGCGACATATCAGGAGTGTGGCTTGGAGTGGTGTAGCGATCACAATAATCTTCCGCGTCCCGACGTGATGACAACAGCAGGCGTGGATTGGGTGTTGAACGCGAAAGCCTATCAAGCACTGCGCCATTTACTGAACGACACTGGGGACTTCTATGCCGCACACATTGGCGATGGCGAAGCCATATACCTCTATTTGTGTTGGGAATCCCTCTCTCTGGAGGCTGTAAAAGAAAAAGTCCCGCATGTTTTCCATATAGACCATCAAAGCATGATAGACCACCGTGATATACCAAACGGTACATTGTTTGTCTCCGATCATTTTCGCGCAACAATAGCGGAAAATGGTATCACCGGTCTTCTTGTTAAAGAGATAATCGTGTGAGATTTTGTGTATGAGTGAAAAGACTCGCCGCGTCCAGTTTTTTCCGCGCCAGGTGATCGAAGGGATGCCGCACGGCGACCCGCGCACTGCCCTGATCAGCATTACCGACCCTGGCGATCCAGCGCGCC
>JAJZZU010000204.1 GCA_021797365.1 Pseudomonadota bacterium
CCTCGAAATGGCCGGGTCGGTAGCGTCCGCACAGATCCTCGGACAGCCCCGGCACACGCACCTGGGTGTGCTGCTCGCGACCACGCGGATAGATGGCGGCCTCGGCCGGCAGGAAGACGGCATCGACGCCGGCCTGGGCGAGCCGCGCGCAATCGGCCTCCTCGGTACGCGGATAGGCGGCAAAGTCCTCCTGTGGTCCGAACTGCAGCGGGTTCACATAGATGCTGACCACCACGCGCGCATGCTGGCGCGCGGCGCCTACGAGCGCGAGATGACCGTCATGCAGCCCTCCCATGGTCGGCACAAAGCCGATGTCATCCGGACACTGCATCCGATACTCCCACCACTCGCCGAGCGTACGCGCGACGATCATGGGCCACAGGCCGCGCAGGACAGGGCTCGGCCGCGGCGCACGGACCTATTCCCCATAACTCTCTTCAGCGGCAGGGAAGAGGCCCTGGCGCACGGCGTCGATATAGGCGGCGAAGGCCGCCGCGATACCGCCTTGCCCGGCCAGAAAATCCCGCACGAAGCGTGGGGGATGCGCGCCCATCCCCAGGGCGTCATGCATGACCAGGATCTGACCGTCGCATGAAGGGCCGGCCCCGATGCCGATGGTCGGCACCGTCACCGCCGCGCTGATCTCGGCGGCCAACGCCGCGGGTACCGCCTCCAGCACGAGAAGCGACACCCCCGCATCGGCCAGCTCCTTGGCCTCGGCGAGCAACCGTGCACCGTGGGCACCCCGGCCCTGCACGCGATAGCCGCCCAGGCTGTGGACGAATTGCGGGGTCAGTCCGATATGACCGCAGACCGGTACCCCACGCGCCGCGAGATAGGCGGCGTTCGCCGCGAATGGACCGGCACCCTCGCCTTTCACCATGTGCGCGCCGGCACGCATGAGCACCGCGGCATCGGCCAGCGCGCGATCGGCGCTTCCCTGAAAGCTCAAGAACGGCAGATCGGCCATGAGCAGGGCGCGGCTCACGGCGCGCGCCACGCAGCGGGTGTGGTAGGCCACATCCTCCAACATCACCGGGACCGTGCTTTTGCGTCCCTGAACCACATTCCCAAGCGAATCCCCGACCAGGATGATGTCCATGCCGGCCTCATCCATGACGCGCGCGAAGCTCGCGTCATAGGCGGTCATGGCGGCAATCTTACGACCCTCCCTTTTCAGGGCGACGAGCCGTGGTATGGTCATCGCCTTGGCTGCAGGCATGGTCATGATCCGGTCCTCGACGCCAAAGGATTGAAGAAGTGCCGCCCGCTATGGATGCTGCGAATCGACTCGATGAGCGAGGCCAGATCCTCGTCGCTCTCGACAAAATTGGCCTCGGCGGCGTTGACCATGAGCAGCGGCGAGTCCTGATAGCGATGAAAGAACTCCGTATACCCCTCGGCGAGCGCCGCCAGGTAGTCACGGTCCACATGCTCATAGCCGCGACCCCGACGGCGGATGCGATCGATCAGCACATCCACGGGGGCCTGCAGGAATACCACGAGATCGGGCGTCTGGACAGGTTCGGGCATGGTCGAGGTGATCTGCTCATAGAGCCGCCATTCGTCATCGTCGAGCGTGATGCGGGCAAATACGCGGTCCTTGGCCCATAAAAAATCCGCCACGACCCCGGCGCGCAGAAAATCCCCCTGGGCGAGGTCTTCCAGCAGGCGGCGGCGCTGGAACAGGAAAAAGAGCTGCGTGGCCAGCGCATAGGCCCGGCGATCCTCATAAAAGCGGGTGAGAAACGGGTTTTCCTCCGGCTCCTCGAACAGACCTTCAAGACCAAGTCTTAATGACAGGCGCCGGGCGAGACTCGTCTTGCCGACCCCGATTGGTCCCTCAATGACCAGAAACGATCCCGCAGACAATGATATTGGCAGCGCTGCCTGTCCCTTCACCGAAGTCCCCTCACCACTGTCTATCCAGTCGCTCCACCCGCTGATCGCATACCGCCTGGCCGAGGTCCGCCAGCGCGCCAAGCCCCGGGATTCGGAAATCCGGCATGATCTCCCTCCAAGGATACAGCACAAAGGCGCGCTCCTGCAGGCGCGGGTGGGGCAGACGCAAGGTCGGGTCCTCCCGGATCACGCCCTCATAGTATAAGAGGTCAATGTCGATAGCGCGCGGCTCGTTGCGCACGCCGGTGCGCACCCGCCCGAGCCGTCTCTCAATGGCAAAAAGCGCATCCGCCAACCCCTCCGGGGTCAGCGCCGTCTGCAGCCGACACACGGCATTCAGGTAATCCGGCTGTCGCTGCCCACCGATGGGGGCCGTCCGATAGAGGGAGGAGGCCGCCACCAGGGTGGTCTGGGGAAGGCCGGACAGGGCGTGACGCGCGCGGCCCAGGATGGCGGCGGTCTCCCCGAGATTGCCGCCCAACCCCACAATGGCGTCAACCGCCGGCGGCACGCCGTCTACGCCGCTTGCGCGGACGCTTCTCGCCCTGCGCGCTCAAGGCCCCCACCATGGCCTCGCGCTCGTCGGCGGCGGCCTCCTGGAAGTGCGTCCACCAGTCGAACAACGCCGCCGGCGCCTCGCCGGAGGCGACACGCAGCCCGAGAAAATCATAGGCCGCCCGGAATCTCTTGCTCTCCAGAAAGCGGAAGGCATGGCGCCCGGCGCGCCGCTCGAAGCGCGATTGCAAACCCCATATCTCGCGCATCGGCACGCTGAAACGCTTGGGGATCGTGATGACCCGCAACTGTTCGCGCAGCACATGCTCGGCGGCCCGTGCCCACGCCTCGACCGGAACCGCACCCTCGGCAATGCTGTGCATGGCCTCTTCGCGCACACCCTCCCAAAGCAGCGCGGCAAACAGGAAGGCCGGGGTCACGGGTTTGCCCTCGGACAGGCGCTGATCGCTATTGGCGAGCGCTCGCCCGAGCAATGAGTCGCGATCGGCATGCGGACCCAAGATCGCCGCCACCCCCGGGAACAACACCTCGAACAGCCGGTACTCGCACAGCGTCTCGTAAGTCGCGGCAGCATTGCCGGTATGAAAGAGCTTCAGCACTTCCTCGAAGAGCCGCGCCGGCGCGACACCCTGTAAAAGCGGCCCCAGAACCGGCAGCAACCGGCGCCCGTCCTCAGTCAACTGGAGACGCAATTTGGCGGCGAACCGCACGGCGCGCAACATGCGCACCGGATCCTCCCGAAACCGCGCCTCCGGATCGCCTATGACCCGCAGCCTGGCGTGCGCGAGGTCATGAAGACCGTTGACGTAATCGGTGATGAGGCCCTCGTCGGGATCGTAATAGAGGGCGTTGACCGTGAAGTCGCGGCGGAAGGCGTCCTCCTCCAAGGTGCCGAAGACATTGCCGTTGTCGTCCTCGGAGTCGGCAGAAGGCGCGGCGCGATAAGTGGCGACCTCGATGATCTCGCGTCCGAAATGGACATGCGCCAACCGGAAGCGCCGGCCGATCAGGCGCGCGTTGCGGAACACCTGACGAATCTCCTCGGGCCGCGCCTGGGTCACGACGTCGAAATCCTTGGGCTCCTCGCCCAGGATGAGGTCGCGCACGCACCCCCCGACCAGATAAGCGGTATAGCCCGCGTCCTTCAGCCGCTCTATGACCTGACGGGCCTGCGCACTGATCCTCCCCGGTATCAAGCCGTAGGATGTGGCATCCACGATCCCCGGCGCCTTACTGATGTCTGTCAAAGGAAAAAGAACCCTCCCGAGCCTAAGTTTGTTTCAATTTGCAGAGAGCCTTGTATAATAGCACCGCTTCGTCGCGGCCAAGAACCGGCGCGCACTGCTCCCTTCGTCTAGTGGCCTAGGACGCTGGCCTCTCACGCCGGTAACAGGGGTTCGAATCCCCTAGGGAGCGCCACTCCCCCCGCTTGATATTCACCCGATGTGACCGCACATCACCCCGCAACGGAATCAAAGGGGGATTCATGGCCACGTCGCCTTACATCACCGATGTCACTGAGAGCAGCTTCGATCATGCCGTCCTCGCCCGCTCGCGCGAGGCGCCTGTCCTGGTCGACTTCTGGGCGGCATGGTGCGGGCCCTGCCGATCCCTCATGCCGATCCTCGCCAAACTGGCTGAAGAGTACCAGGGCCGGTTTTTTCTTGCCAAGGTCAATAGCGATGAACAGCAAGGCCTGGCGGCCCGCTATGGTGTGCGCAGCCTGCCGACCGTGAAACTCTTCAAGCAGGGCGCAGAGGTCGCCCAATTCGTGGGGGCACAGCCGGAACGGATGATTCGCGAGTTGCTCGATGCCCACATCGACAGGCCTTCGGATGCCCTGTTAAGGGCGGCCCTCGACCAGGAAGCGACGGGCGATCGCGCCGGCGCCCTTGCTCGGCTCCAGGCCGCGCATGAGACGGATCCGGGAAACGACCGGCTGACCGCCCATCTCGGGCGGCTGCTATGCGAGCAGGGCCGGGTCGCCGAAGGCGAAGCGGTGCTAAAGGGCCTGTCCGCGCGCGCCCTGGGAGACGCCGAGATCAGCGCGGTGATGGCACGGCTCGAGTTCGTGCGCATGGCCGCCGACGCCCCACCCCTGGCCGATCTCGAGCGGACCGTCAGCGCGCACCCCGAGGACTTGCGGGCACGGCTGGCCCTCGGGGCGCGTTACCTCCTCGCCGGTCGCCACGAGGAGGCCCTGGAACAGTGGCTTACGATTGTGCGAACCGATCGGCGCTTTGGCGACGATGCCGGCCGCCGGGCGCTGCTCGCAGCCTTCACGCTGCTCGGCGGCAAGGGCGATCTCGTGCGCCGCTATCGCGGCCTGCTCGCCGCCACCATTACCTAACCCGCACCTACGGCGCGGCTGGCGGCGGACCCGCTGGCCTCGTGCCCATCCTTGTAATAGCCGACATACCACTCTACGAACCGGTCGATACCAGTCTCCACGGAGGTCGCGGGCTTGAAGCCGAGATCGGCGGCCAGATCGTCGACATTGGCTACCGTCGAGGGGACATCCCCCGGCTGCATGGGCAACATCTCAATCCGGGCCTTGCGGCCGAGCCGCTCCTCGAGTACCTGGATATAATGCATGAGCTCGACCGGTTGGTTGTTCCCGATATTATAGAGACGAAACGGGGCATCGCTGGTGGCCGGATCCGGCGCCGCCGGCGACCAGCCATCGGCCGGTCGCGCCGGGCGGTCGATCACGCGCACCACCCCTTCCACGATGTCGTCGATGTAGGTGAAGTCGCGCACCATGCGCCCATGGTTGAAGACCTTGATGGGGGTGCCTTCCAAGATCCCCTTGGTGAACAAAAACAAGGCCATGTCCGGACGTCCCCACGGCCCATAGACCGTGAAGAACCGCAGACCCGTACACGGCAGGCGAAACAGGTGGGCATAGCTGTGCGCCATGAGCTCGTTGGCACGCTTGCTGGCCGCGTACAAGGACACCGGGTGAGCGACGCCATCGTGTTCGGAAAACGGCTGCCGGCTGTTTGACCCATACACGGAACTCGAGGAGGCGTACACGAAGTGCCCGACCCCGCCATGGCGGGC
>JAJZZU010000205.1 GCA_021797365.1 Pseudomonadota bacterium
GGCCTTGCACAACGAGGCCTCGGAACGCATTCGTGTTCTCGAGGATCAGCTAGCACATGTCGTACCAATTGCACTTAACGCGCTTGGGATTAAAGAACTTCCGGCGCTCCTAGAGAGCTGGCGGTCTAGTCGCACTTGGCGGTTGGGTCGACGCCTGTCCCGTTTTTCTCACTCAAAGACTGACGCCATGTTTGACAGGGCCCTTGTACTGGCCCGGGACATTGTCGCGCACGCCGATGAACCGGCCATCTCATTGTCCGAAACCTTACGGGAACTTGAGGTGCTCGTGGCGAGCCTCGGTGCGTCCCGCGCTTTCCACGCGGCCCGCCTTCTTTCTGCGTCCGCGCGTCTTGGACGACTGCGATCTCCCTCATGGGGAAGTTTTGAGCACACCACAGCAGTATTGCATGCGGCACGCAGGGCCGCCGTAATAGTGCCTAGCTCATTGGTCCAGTGGCCTGAAACCGTCCGCGCGAAATTCCCGGTGACCAGGAATTCAAACGTTGCGGCAGTCAGCGCCGCTACGCTTCTGCGAGAACGCGCCGCAACGTCCAATGCTGGTCGCGTCGGCGTATTCCTCTTTTTTAATCAAGAGGCGTCCCTTGATGCGGCTGAAAATACGATAGAGGGCATTCTCGCGGGAACCTTCACCAACGTCACTATCGAAGTCCAGACGACGCAGCGCCTCGGCGCGTGGCCTGCGGGTACAGTAATTCGGCGCGATCAACCCATTACTTTTGCAGATATTATCAAGGCCGATTATAAATACATAGTTTTTATTGACGCCGGAGATCGGCTCGATCCGTCCTTCCTTGGCCGGTGCATATCTGCTTTATCTGCTTTAGAAGATCTCGGTGGCGCCTACAGTGACTACAGTATCGGGAGCGAGACTGTCCACCTCCCGAAATGGGATCATGTGTGGATTCAGTACGAAAATTATATCGCCGCCCCCGTTCTTTGGAAGACTGAGTTGTTGGCCGAGATAATGCCCGCTGTTAAGGAAACAGATATTATAGGCGGGGCTGTAAGCATAAATTGGGCATTTCTTAAAGCAGCGGGTCGCAATCGCGTGGTACACGTTCCGGGGCCGCTCGTAAAGACATCGGCGCGTACCAGTCAAATATGTGAACACAAGCTCCCCGCCGTTGTCCCATCTGTAAGCATTATCATCCCCACAAACGGAAGTAACGTGGGGTTGCTAAAAACCTGTCTCCAATCGATTTTTGCTAAAACGCGGTACGCAGGGCCCTATGAAGTGATCCTTATGGATAATAGCCGGGGAAAGGCCTCAACCGCGTTCTACGACTATATATCCGATATATCCCGCAACAGTGCTGTTCGATGTGTCGATGCGAATATCCCGTTTAACTGGAGTGCCCTGAATAATTTGGGGGTCCAAAACTCCGCAAGTGAGGTCTTTGTATTCCTAAATGACGACACAGAAGTTATTGCTGAGAACTGGCTTACTGCCCTGGTAGATCCACTAAGATTGCCTACTGTCGGTGCCGTTGGCGCCCAATTGCTCTTCCCGGACGGTACTGTGCAGCATGCTGGGGTCACGCTGGTACCCATGGGCGGCGGTGCCGTGCATATCGGATACAAAAACCCCCCAGAAATGCTCGGCCGGTGGAATCGCGCACCGCGCAGTGTCGCCGCCGTGACTGGCGCGTGTGTCGCCGTAAAACGGAAGGCATATGATGACGCTCGCGGATTTCCCGAGGCCTATCAGGTTATTTCGTCGGACATTGCGTTCTGTCTGGCTGTCCGTCAAGCTGGATACGAGTGCGTATATAACCCGCTATCACTCCTATACCATCATGAGATGGTCAGTCGGAAAGTCCCGGATTTTCCTGATGATACGAAGCTTTTTTGGGAAGAGTGGGGAGACACTTTAGGTCGTGACGACCCCTATTACCCCAATGTATTCCGGAAGCTTCCGGCTGATTTCGAAATGAATGAAGAATCGCCATCTCAGGTTATGGTTCTGGATTCCCCGTTTATTGATCGGGCGGCGATCCGTAATGTACTGATCGTCAAACTGGATCATCTGGGCGATATCTTTCTGACTAAAGAGGCCATTTTGCGCATCAAGCAAAATATGCCATTGGCGAGACTGCATGTTCTCTGCGGATCATGGAGCCGGACGCTCTTTGAGTCGATGGGCGTGGACAATATCGTGCCTTTGGATCTGTTCAGCGCCAAGTCGGATTTGCCGCTGCGGAGGATGGACGCGGCCGAGGTTTCACAGCTTCGAAGAACCCTTATAACTCTCCACATTGACGTGGCTATCGATTTGCGGCGACACCCAGAGACTCGTTGGATTCTAGGGCTATCCGGCGCGCTTATGACTGTGGGCTACGAGACGCCAACGGTACGCCCACATATTAACATCCCATCCGACCATGTAGTTGCGGATAATCCTGAGATCCCATTTGGGAAGCCACATATTAGACAACAGATGCTTTCTCTTGTTGACCGTATCCCTATTCTAGACTCTGTGGGGGTAGTACCAGAACCACCCGTTGATAGGGCACAAACGTTAATTATAGGGCTACATCCGGGTTGTGGATCTGACAGCAGGCAGTGGGGAGTCGATTATTATGCGGATCTTGCTTGCATCGCATTAGGAAGGGGATGGCAGGTTAGATTGTACGGTGGTGAACGGGAGCGAGGACTCAACCGCGCTATTATGAAGGCTACAGCGGCGTATAAGGGAGTTATTGAGGATTGGACGGGGCGGCTACCCATTGAAGAGTTCGGGACCCGTGTCTCTGAACAGTGTTGCGTCTTCGTGGGGAATAACTCTGGGGCAACCCATATGGTGGCTGCCACTGGGTTACCGGTGGTAGCGGTGTTTGGAGGATTCGTAGACCCGTACGAATGGTTCCCTCCGGGAATAAATACGAAAGTGCTCGTGCATGATATGCAATGCGCGCCGTGCTACAAGGGCCGAAAGGAAGACTGTGGTTTTGAGCGGGCGTGTTTGCGTGGCATATCGCCACAGAACGTTATGGATGAAGTAGAGAAGTCGATTCGGAGAGGCAGGTGGTCACACAATTAAGAGGCGCGCCCTTTGTCGCGGACAAAAAGGGAACACTGGTCCTGAGTGGAGAGAGTACGCGCTGGCACAGACACCAAAACAGTCAGGGAAAATTGCTTGTCTATCTACTAGCGCTGATGTCGAGAATACCGTCGCCAGTTGGATCGGAGTAGGGATGTCAGATGCAGGATACGCAAACTTTGTCGAGTTTGCGCGAACCCGAGGATGGGGGGCATGCAAAGAAGCTAACGGTGGGACCGTACTCACTACATGCTCGCATAATGCCTGATATGAAGAAATGACCGAGCGCTGGATTGCGCCCAGCGTTGTTGTTGTTAATGCCCATCTTTGGTTCGGAATTGGTGGGTCTCAGTACGGAACGCTGGATGTCATTAGTTAAGGGTTGGATAGTATGGCGCTACATAACAGCATTAAAGACTTGAACCACGAAATCATAGAAGAATACCTAGCCACGGTGGAAATATGTCTCGCCCACACTAAGGATGATGGCGGCATATTGGGATACTCTGCAACCCTATTGTTGCTGTGTATTACGGATGCGATTGGTCATGGTCTACTGGAAAAAGGCGGCGCGACGCGGCTAGAGGTACTAAAGGACCCGCCGTTCTCGATCAACCTAACGGATAAGCAAATCAACAACCTTAAAGACTGGTTTCGGAATAAACTCGCGCACAGCGCGGCGCTTTGCCCTGGCGTACACTTGCATCCTGACACAGGGGGTCTACCATTCGATTTTGAGGGCGAGAAGCTGGTCGGGATACGGGTCCCGGTCTTCCATGGTGTTGTTGAGAAAGCGTGGCGCGAATTAGGAGGAGACCTCCCTAGAGCGCCTGCTATGCCGCCGCCGCAAGCATGGCCCGAACGGGGTGCGAAGCGCCAATCAACCATGACGCCAGCATCCTCTGGAGTGGTGACTCTGCCAGATCATGATGAGTAGCAGGGCTGCGCACAACCAAAGGGCTGCGCGTCCAGACCCCCTGGCTGGTTGCTGCGCCTAACGATGCCCGCCGCGCTCCTCGAGTCTGGCCAGCGCCACGGCGGCGGACTGCTCGGCTGCAACCCGCGATAGACGCTCGGTTTCCAGGGCCTCTCGTGCCAAGGTCAGGTCAGCTTCCAGACGCGGCATGGCCTCCAAACGAAGCGCCGCCTTGGCAACCTCCACCCGCGCCTCCTCGGCGGCGCGACGCTCCCGCCCGGCTTCTTCCCGGGCGGCGGCGAGTTCCGCCGCCAGCTGCGCCGCCCGACCATCGGCGGCGGCCTTCTGTTCGGCTAGGGCTGCCATCTGCACGGACAGGTCTTCGATCTCCTTGGCTTGGCGCTCATTCTCGGTTGCCAGATCCGCAGTGGCCTGCCGGGCCTCTGCAAGGTCGGCGACCAGAGGCGCCTTGGCCTGTGCGATCTCCATGCCCATGTGATCTATGATGGCCCGCGCCAAGGCGGGCGGGATCGCGACTTCCTGGGTGGCGGGGCGTCCCTGAGTGTCTTTCCATGACTGGAGCATCCGGTTGATGGTTCCCATGCTGCCGACCCCCAGCCTCTCCCGCACGGCTCTGAGGGTTGGCGCCACGCCAGCCGCCTTGATGGCTTCTGCTGCCGCGCCGACCTGCTCTGGTGTTATCGATGATTCGCGTCCCATACGACCTCCTGATATGATACAGTACGATAGGATATATATGATATGATACGATATATAATAAGTCAAGGATCATCGGCTGTTTTTTGCGCGAGCCCTGGTAGCCGGGTCGGCGGACAGGGCGCCCCGGCCCTCCATGGCCGGGGCCTCGGCGATTAGGCTGCGGCCTGCTCCTGGTGCTGGTCGGTAACCAATCTCTTGATGAACGCGTACGCCTTGGAGGCCTGCGCGGCGGCGGTTAAGATCGCCTTTTTGTCGCCTTTCAAAATCTTGATCCAAGATGCTAAATAGTCGGCATGGTCGGGAAGCGTAGCGCCCAAGATTCCCAGATCGGCGTTCAAAAAAGCGCTTCCTAGCTCAGCGACCAGCTCTTCAAAAGCGTAGGCTTCGGTGCCAAAGCGTCCCGAAAAATCACGGTCTAGGCGGCTGCTGTGGCCTGTCGAGTGTGTCATTTCGTGGAGGGCCACACTGTAAAACGCTTCGGTGCTTACAAAGGCCTCGCGGGTCGGTAGGTGGATGCTGTCCGTGGCCGGGCGGTAAAAAGCTTGCGTTCCGCCTATGTGGATAACGGCGGGGCTCTTGGCCAAGATCCGCTCGGCGTCCTCGATGGCCTGAAAAGGTGCGCGGGGTTCGCGGGCTGGGGCCTCGACGCCGTCCACTTGGTCGAGGTTAAAGACGGTAAAGCCTTTCAGAACCGCGCCCTTGACGATCTCGGTCTCGCCGGTCTCGTGGTTGGTCGATTCCGCCTCCCATGGCTTGTAGAAGACGCAATGCGTGC
>JAJZZU010000206.1 GCA_021797365.1 Pseudomonadota bacterium
GCGCCCGCGCGCGCCCATCCGTGCAAACCTGGTTTGCTTAACGCCCAATGAGGCGCCGTTTCTTTCGGTGCCCTTATCATAGAACTTCCGCAAGGCATCGCCCGGCTCCGCCGCCGCGATACCGCGCACCCATGGCGTAGCGGGATGCTTCAGTCGTGCCACAGGCCGCGAGACGCACATCGAGCGGCGCCCAGGCGGCGACTTCCGAAGCCAAACTCGGGAAGCGCACGCTGCAAGACAGGGGCAACCCGCGATCCCCGGGCGTCTGACCATTCCATTACCAGAGCATGCAGTTTCGGTCACCAAGGCCCGTGCTCTCGCCGCTTGTCCGTGCGAGCGATCCCGCCCATGCCGGACCTTACGCTGACTGACGAATACGGCGCGCCGGTTCAGATCTCCATCCGAGAGAAGAAATGCGCACCCAGCATGAAGATCGCTACCGTCACCCCCCCTAAAACAGTGAAATCGAGGGCAAGACCGAAGACGCCATGTCCCAAGAGAAAGATGCGCAAAGCGTCTACGCCGTAAGACAGCGGATCAAAGCGGGCTATGAACCCGAGACCTTTCGATCCCTGGGCGATCGGAAAGAGCGCGCCGGAAAGAAAGAAGACCGGCATCCCCAGAAAGTTGATGAGGAGCTGGAAGCCCTGCATATCCCGAAGCCGTGAGGCTACGACCAACCCTAACCCGCTAAAAAGGAGTGCTGTAAGGAACATCACCAGAAGACCCAGGACCATGCCGGTCAGAGACACCGGCCGAAAACCCGCAAGCATCGTAATGCCAAGCACGAGGGTGCCCTGCATCATCGCCACCGTGGCCCCACCGAGCGCGCGCCCTCCCATGATCGCCAGACGCGAGACCGGTGCCACCAGCGTTTCCTTCAGAAACCCGAATTGTCGGTCCCAGATGATCTGCATGCCGTTGAAAAGCGACACAAACAGGATGGACATACTGATGACGCCGGGCACGATGAACGCAAAATAATCGCCCTGCCCGGCCCTGCGAAAGATCGGCCCGAGACCGTAGCCAAGCGCCACCAGGAACAACAGCGGTTGGGTTAAGGAACCTACGATGCGCGATCGCGAGCGGGTGAATCGCTTCACCTCCCGCAGCCACATCACATAGATCGCCCTCACCTCCATGGGTCCATCAACGGCGGCGGCCGCCCCACAACTGGCGCGCCTGCCGCAAGCGGTCCACCGAGCCGCCCGCCTCCTCGCGCAAGGTGTTGCCGGTCAGGGCCAGGAAGGCGCCTTCCAGCGAGTCCGTCGCCGTCTTGTCCTTCAGTTCTTGCCCCGAGCCTTCCGCGACGATACGCCCGTGGTCAATGATAGCGATCCGTTCGGCGATGTTGTCCGCCTCCTCCATATAATGGGTCGTGAAGAACACCGTGACGCCTTCGTTGCGATTGAGATTTCTTACATGACCCCAGAGGTGGTTGCGCGCCTGGGGGTCGAGCCCGAGCGTGGGTTCATCCAGGAACAGGATCTGCGGATGGTGGAGCAAGCCACGGGCGATCTCGAGGCGCCGTTTCATGCCGCCGGAGAACTCCCGCACCAGGCTCCTCTTTCGATCCGCGAGATCGACCAGCACCAGGAGTTCTTGTATGCGCGCGCGGCGCGTGTCCTTGGGCACCCCATAGAGAATGCCGTGGAACTCAAGGTTTTCAAGCGCGGTGAGGTCGTCATCCAGGGACGGATCCTGAAACACGATGCCGAAGGCGCGCCGTACGGCATCGGGATGGATTGCGGGGTCGTATCCGGCTACCCGTATCGTGCCTGATGTCGGACGAAGAAGGGTGGTGAGCATCTTGAGGGTTGTCGATTTCCCCGCTCCATTTGGTCCAAGGAACGCGAACACGCTCCCCTGGGCGACGGAAAATGTCACATCGTTCACGACCGCGGGATTCTCGCCGAAGCGCTTGGTCAGATGCTCGACTGCGAGGATGTCCATGGACATCAGTCTATCACAGACGCGGCACCGGTAATGGTGGAGGGAACCCCAAACTCGGTGCCGATTTCGGCAAACCATCTCTACCGCCTTCGTAGACCCATCCTGTATAGAAGATCGCGCCCCATCGAGCAGACCTAAGCGTGGTCTACGGCCGGATCCGGGCGTGGCGCACATCGCCGAGCCAACCGACACACCACCCCATCGATACGATACCATCCGTCAGCGGCTTACGACGAAAGAACCGGTGTCTGTCGTGTCACGGCGCAGACGAGATCATGCCGTTCGAGGCGGCAAAGACATCCGCCGGCCCGAATGATCCCGCCTCTCCGACAAGCCCCTACGTGGCACCTTCCGCCGCTGATCCGGGCCCTTTATTCTCGGAACCCCGCGGTTACGTGCGCAAACCTCCCTAAAAAGCGATGACGACGCGGTCCTGAAACGCGGTAAGTTTGGGCCCAACGCATGGGCTTTGGACCGCGACGATCATTGGCCTCGGTCGACCTGGATACTTGCGTAGGGGAAACGGCGCCCCAGTAGGCTGATCCGCGCCTCACGAAACCCAGAGGCTCACTGAGATTATACGTGATTCCCCACCCATACCCGCAAGCTGCCACGACTGGAAACAAGCTACCTGGCTCGAATCCTGGTCCATAGGCCTGACGGCGGACTCCATTCATTCCATCATCATATAGGCTACCGCCATCGCCATACGACGCGGCAAGTTTACTGTCATGCGCCACAGATCCGGCCCTGACATTTTTCAACGGACAAAGATCACGCGAGCCTCTGACGCGTCTTGGGCAAATACGATTCTCTCGGGTCATGATCCCCTGCGAACCTCCCGCCGTGCTGGCCATGGCGACCCTTTCCGTTTAAACATATGTTTTTGGCGGCCTGCGGGCGACTACCCGGCACATGACTATCATGACCGCGATCGGCACGGCCTGCGCTTTTGGCAAGGTGTCGCCGAATTGCCATTCACTTAAGCTATCCTTATGCCGAAGCCGTGAGATACCTGATCGGTCGACCCGACGAGCTGATCGCGCTTTGATGGTTACAGGAAGCAACCTGACGAAAAAGGATATGTATATGGTCCCGGAGCATTTCGACCCTCACAATGAGCCATGGCTTGATGAACGAACACGTCGGCGCCTCGCTGGGGCAGGCCAGGGCATTGATGTCGCGAGCCAACGCGCGGATGACCTGGACGAGCGCTGCCTCGCCTTTCTCGATGCACGGTTTGCGCAAAACCCCACGACCCGCCCATCGGCTTTGGATCTGGCCTGCGGAAGAGGCGGACAGACATTGCGCATGGTGGCCTGCGGCGCCCTGGTTACCGCCGTGGATCGGCATGACCACGGTGCGGACATCCAGCGCGCCTTAAGCGGACGTCTTATTCCACAGCCACCGCACTTCATCCAGGCAGACTTCCGGGCCTTGCCCGAGGCCCTGCCTGATGCGCCCTATGATGCCATCATCTGTCAGCGAGCCATTCATTACCTGCGATACGCCGAGGCGGTCACGGCCGTACGCGCCTGGACCCATTACCTCAAACCGGGCGGCCGAGTGTTTCTTTCGGCCTCGGGATTGAACTCGGAATTAGGGCGCCGATATCCTCATAGGGACCGGCCGGTGGCGGAACGCTATGGCTACCTAGCGTCGGACATGGCGGACCGGCACGCCATACAGCAACCCGTGTGCCTCTATGAGGCCATGGACCTCGTGGATCTTTTGCATGCCGCCGGGCTTGGGGTTGCCGACGTCTTCCTGTCCCCATTTGGCAACGTCAAGGCCATGGGTTTCATCTAAGGGCGTCTATACACCTACGATCAAGGGGGCCGTAAGGCGGTATCTTTTACTAATTAAAGATTCCCATGGCAAAGGTGCTCGCGCCCTTATTGCCGTCACAGGTGCCCGCACAAGCCACGTGCCGTCGCTAGATAATCCCCACAACTCATGTGAACCAGTATCTCCCAGAGAGAGGGCCGCGATCGGGCACGACGGATGGCTTGTCCGTTGGTGTCACCATTATCGCGCGTCCATTCGCCAACGGAGCCCCAAAGGACTGCATGATGGCGATCGCGCAAGCCCCGTCTGCCAGTTTCTATCGGCCGGATCCGTCACTTACTGTCTTAAATCCTTACAATTTGTGGCCCGCACGCGACCCAGCGAATTGCCTGATCGCACACACGCTACGCACCCGCCCGGACCGGAGGCTGGCGGCCCGCTCTCCCAGTCCACCTCTTCGGTGGATGGTTGCATTACCGTGGGCACGGCAACCCCTGCGCGGCGCAAAGTCTTCAATCCTGTCCCTTGGGCCGAAACGATATGCGCATTCATCTTACACAAACTCGCGAATCCTTCTGCGGTCGTAGCAATATCATCGAATACTGGCGTCCCCAATATCGCGAACCCCTCTTGCCCCCGCGTACCCACACCGCCACACTCCGCGCCTCCTGAGGGGGTATTGACGCGTCCATGCGGGCCAGCTAGCGTAAGCGATCCCTGTGGAATGTTCGGGAGCATAACGGCTGACGATTCTTCATACATCATAATGGATGGGGGGAAATATCGTGCGTACCTATTCCTTGCAATGGCATCAGGTCTTGGTGGTCGGCATGGTCATGGCTCTTCTGGGGTTGCCGAAAGCGTGGGCGCTACGTTATGGTCCCGCATCCTATAAAAATTATCCGGCCTTTTACAACAGCCATCCCTTGCCCACACCCTCATTTTTCCGTGGGAAGGTATTGAAGGCCGTGATCGAGGTCGACAGCGCCGCGCCCGCCCGGTGGAATTATGCGGTGGCCGTGCTGAGCAATATCGAGAAGGCGTTTGGCGGAGATCCCCGACGTTATCGCCTGGAGCTCGTCGCGTTCGGGCCGGGGATACGCATGCTCTCGGTCTGGAACGACGCCCATAATCGCATGCCGCTTGAGAGGCTTGCCGCCCATGGCCTGAAGATCCGCGCGTGCCACAATGCCATGCTCGCCAATCACCTGGTGCGCAAGGACATCTTTGCGTTCGCGCGCATAGTGCCAGCCGGCGTCCTCGAGGTCGCCCGTAAGGAGATGCAGGGCTACGTGGCCCTGAAGCCCTGAGGTGGCGCGACCTGGGGGTGGGTGCGGGCGCCCGCCCCCACGCCCCAGCCATATGTTCGCCTGCCGTGGATGCCCTTCGTCTTTAATACGGGTCCCGCAGGCCCCTGCTCAGGGGACTGACCCATATCCGTGCGCGCGGAATGCCCCCCGCTACGCACCCCGCAGGCTAGCGACCCTCGCCCTCCCCTTTCGTCAGTTCGGGCCACGCCGCCTTCAGATACACACCCATCGACCAGAGCGTGAGCAGGGCTGCAACATAAAGAAGGAGTTCGCCGGCCCGGAACGCCGAGACGCCTACGATGGGCCGCTCGTAGAGCAATAGCAGGATCGCCACCATCTGCACGCCGGTCTTGAACTTGCCCACCACCGACACCGCAACACTCTTGCGC
>JAJZZU010000207.1 GCA_021797365.1 Pseudomonadota bacterium
CGCCGGAGGCCGTGCGCAACGCTCGCAGCTCTTGTTCCATGGCCTTTAGCTCCTCGTAGTGTTCGTCGTCCGGCGCGGGGCACGCGCAGTAGGCGATCGTACGCGGGTCGCAAAAACGCGCCAGGGTGTCGATATGACCGTCGGTGTCATCGCCGGCGAGATAACCGTGATGGAGCCAGAGGATACGATGCGCCGCCAGGCGCAAGGCGAGCACGGCCTCGATGTCAGCGGCGCTCTGCTTCGGGTTGCGCGCCGGGGACAACAGGCAGCGGGCGGTGACCAGTAGGGTGCCTGCGCCGTCGGACTCGACACTGCCGCCTTCGAGCACGAAGTCGGTCGACTCGAGCGGGATGGCGCCCAATGTCCCCTGCGCGTATATGGCACGCGTCAGGGCGTCGTCACGAGTGTAGGGGTACTTGCGCCCCCAGCCGTTGAATGCGAAATCCTGGAGGAGCAGACCGTGTTCCGTTTCCACCGTGAGCGGACCGTGATCGCGTACGAACACGTCGTCGGACGGGGCCATGACGATCCGTACGCGCGCCTCGTCGGCCGCGGCCGCGCGTAGGGCGGCGCGTATGCGCACCTCATGGGGCTCGTCGTAGGCCACGATGAGCGCGGTCTCGTAGCGGGTGATGGCGGCGGTGATGGCGGCGAAGGTGGCCAAGGCCTCGTCGAGGACCGGGGCCCAGTCACCGTAGGCGTGGGGCCAGGTCAGCATGACCCCGGATTGCGGTTCCCATTCCGCGGGAAAGCGACGGACGGCGGTGGTGCGGTCCTGGCGCCGGATCGTGATCGTGGTCATGGCGTTCTACGCAGTCGGGGTCTGCGATCTTAGCGGTTTAGCGGCGGCCCGCCAAGTCACCAGGCGTAAGCGCGCGGGCGAGAAAGCTCCGCAGGTCAGCGATCTCGGTGTCGTTGATGTCGTGACCGATGGGGTAGGTATGCAATTCCGCGGCGATCCCATGGGTATCGAGCAGGGCCTGGGTTTTCAAGGCAAAGGCATAAGGAACCATGAGATCGTCCCTACCGTGCCCAAGAAACACAGGTGCGCCATCGTTGACGCGTGGCAGTCCTTCGGCAAAGCGGTGCGCAAGCGGCAGATAGGTCGACAATCCGATGCACGCGGCCAGGTGCTGCGGGCCGGTGAGGGCGGTATACAGGGCCACCGCCCCCCCTTGCGAGAAACCACCGAGGATGACGCGCTCGGCCGGTATGCCGTGGCCGGCCTGCTCTCTGATGAGATCGCTGACCGCCTGCGAGGCACGCTGGATGCCGGCCTCGTCCTGAGGATCTTCCGGGCGCGTGCCATAGAGATCGAACCAGGCCGGCATGCATGCCCCGCCGTTCAATGTAACCGCCTGAATCGGGGCATGCGGGAAGACGAAGCGCATGGCCTTGCCGGTGGCGTCCGCGAAGGCCTCGACGAACCCCGCGAAATCGTGGCCGTCGGCGCCTAGGCCGTGGAGCCAGATGAACGCGTAATGAGGGTGCGGGCCGGTGGCGTACTGAAGGGCGGGCTGCTCGAAAAAGCTCATGGCGCAATTATAGCCTGGGACGGTCGCCGTGGAGAAGTCGCGACCGCGCAGCGCCCCCGGGCTTTGGCCACCACTGCCCCGCCAAGGGCTCACGAGGTACCGGAGGAGATACGCGCAGGCGCACGTCGCACTGCCAAGGGTTTGGGGGCGATGATGGCGAGACGCGTATGGCCGCGCGCCGTGGTCGCCACCAGGATCTCCAAAGGCCCCCCGGTAAACAGTTCGGCGGCAAGCAGCTGGGGATCGGTGCCGGACGCCAGATCAATGAGGACGCGCTCGCCGCGCTTACGGGTGATGAGGAGCATGCGGTGTTGTAGCGCGAAACTGCGCGTGCGTCGATAGCCGATTGGCCACAGATACGCAGGTCGGTCTCCGGCTGTGCCGGTTTACTTGACCTCGGAAATGGGTTTGAATGAGGGCCTTCTCGTTTCCGGGGTACCCATGAGCCTCATACGTCCCTTCCGTGGTCTGCGGCCTGATGCCGCGCACGCGGCTGCCGTGATCGCACCTCCGTATGATGTCTTGAGCAGTGCCGAGGCACGCGAGGCGGTGGCCGGACGACCATGGAGCTTTCTGCATGTCTCCAAGGCCGAGGTCGATCTGCCGGTGGACACCAACCCCACAGACGAGGCGGTGTTTCGGCAGGCGGCACGCAACTGGGCGCGGCTGCGCCGCGAGGTCCTGATCCAGGATGCCTCGCCCTGTTATTATTGCTATGAATTGACGATGGGTGACCACGTCCAAAAGGGTTTGGTCGCGGCGGCCTCGGTGGAGGCCTATGCCGAGGGACGTATCCGCCGCCACGAGCTGACGCGTCCGGACAAGGAGCGTGACCGGGTCCGTCATATCGAGGCCCTGAACGCCCAGACCGGGCCGGCGTTCCTCACGTTTCGCGCGCAGCCGGAGATCGCGGCCTTGCTGGCGCGCGCCTCCGAGGGCCCGGCCTTGATCGACGCGCCCCTGCAGGGGGTCCGGCATCGCCTGTGGGTGGTGGCTGAGACCGATCTGATCGCGCGCCTCACCGCCGCCTTCGAGCGTCTTCCCCGGATCTATATCGCCGATGGCCACCACAGAACCGCGGCCGCGAAGGTCGTGGCGACGAGTCGCGGGCCGCAGCCCGGTGCCCATCACGGGTTTCTTTCAGTGCTGTTTCCGGATAACGAGATGCAGATCCTGAACTATGACCGGGTCGTGGCCGATCTGAATGGACGGGGCGTTCCCGAGCTGCAGGAGGCCCTGGCGGCGCTCTTCGAGATCGTGCCCGAGGAGGCCCCGGTACGCCCGCGCGCGCCCGCCGAGTTTGGGATGTATCTCGCGGGGCACTGGTACCGCCTGCGTTGGCGCGGGACCCGACCCCAGGACCCCGTGGCGCGCCTCGATGTGAGCCTACTGCAGGATCGGGTACTGGCACCGCTTTTCGGGATCACCGACCCGCGCCGCGATCAGCGCATTGATTTCGTGGGAGGTATTCGTGGTCCGGCGGCGCTCGCCGAACGCATCGATCGCATGGGAGGCGTGGCGTTTACACTCTACCCCACAGGACTTCAGGATCTTATGGCAGTGGCCGACCAGGACGCGGTCATGCCTCCCAAATCCACCTGGTTCGAGCCCAAGCTTGCCGATGGGCTCGTGTCCTACAGCCTGGAGGAGGGTTAGGCCGGGCAGAGGCGCGGGGCCCGGCACGCGCCCGTCGATTCTCCACCATCTAGACCATGGATCTTCAATTTATTGCCCTTGGCGAAATCCACGAGAAAGCTAAATGCGCTCGGGTTTACGCTTTTCAGTTCCGGATCCACCACCAGACACTTGCGGCCATCTATCACCTGCGGCTGCACATAATGCGAGTAACGGATGCGGCGATCCATGCCAAAGGTGGAAAGACTGCCGCTGATCCGTTCTATCCAGTCGCTCGGTCTGAAGGTGCGGCCGTCCTCGGTTACCCCCTCGATCACGATCTTGTTACCCACTTCCATCATCGCTTCTACCCCCACTGTCCTACTGCCTATGCGTGTCGTCCTTTACCTGCTAAGGATAGCTCATTTTCATCAGAATTTTACCGTATTGGGTCTTGATCCGGACGAAAGGTTCCGTCGCGCCGCGGAAAGCGCCTCACCGAGGTTATCCTGGCCACCGGCGTGCACGCGCTCCACGAGCCCTGCGAGGATGGCCGGTACGAGTCCCGGTCCTTCATAAATCAATCCGGTATAAAGCTGCAGCAAGGAGGCCCCCGCCAATAAGTGTTGCCAGGCATCCTCTGCATTATTTATGCCACCGACGCCTATGATAGGGATATCCGGTAACGCCTTGAATACCCGCGATATTATCTCCCGGGACAGGGTCGTGAGCGGCGCCCCGGAGAGCCCTCCTGGTTCACGAGCCGCAGGCCCATGCCCCAGAGTGGGGCGACTGACCGTAGTATTGGTGGCGATGACCGCATCACAGAGGCCTTCGGCGAGGACCGCAAGCAGGGCCGCGAGCGTCTCTTGCGTAAAATCCGGCGCGATCTTCACCGCAATCGGGACGTACCGCCCGCTTCGCCGGCGGAGCGCGGCCTGATCCTCGCGCAGGGCCCCGAGCAGGAGGCGTGCGGCCTCCGGCTCCTGAAGGGCGCGCAGGCCCGGGGTATTGGGCGAGGACAGGTTGACAGTCAGGTAGTCGGCGTAAGGGGCGAGTGCCGCAAACCCCAGCCGGTAGTCGTCGACGGCGCGATCCAGGGGCGTATCGCGGTTCTTGCCGATGTTCACGCCGATGGGGAGGGCAGGGCGCTCGGCCCGCAAGCGCGCCGCCAGCGACTCCATGCCGGCGTTGTTGAAGCCGAGACGATTGATGAGCGCGCGTTGCTCGGCGAGCCGGAAGAGGCGCGGGCGGGGGTTGCCGGGCTGCGCGCGTGGGGTGACCGTGCCGACCTCGAGGAAGCCGAATCCGAGCGCCGCCAGGCCGCGCAGGGCACGGCCGTTCTTGTCGAACCCGGCGGCAAGCCCCAACGGGTTGGTAAATGGCAGGCCGAGGGCCTGGACCGCCAAGGGGCTGCCGGTCGCCGTGGCCGGTGCCGGGCGCACGGCGCCGTAGGCGCGCAGGGCGCGCAGGGCGGCCTCATGGGCGATCTCGGGGGGTAGGCGAAACAGCCAGGGACGAAGGGCCTTGTACACCTAGAAGCGCTCGCCCGGGGCCAGCATGCGCCACTGGCCCGGCTTGAGGCCGCCTAGACGCACGCGCCCGATGCGTACGCGCTTTAGGGCGCGCACCTCGTGCCCGACCTCGTGGAGCATGCGCCGAATCTGGCGTTTGCGCCCTTCGGTCAGGATCATGATCAGGGCGTCGGGCCCCAGGCGCTCGACGCGTATCGGGCGCAAGGGTCTGTCATCGAGCATGAAGGGCCCGCGCAATGTCGCGAGGGTGGCATCCTGGATCGGCGCGTCGACGCGTACATGATACTCCTTCTCGATGACATGGTCGCCGATCAAGAGGCGCGCGATGCGTCCGTCCTCGGTGAGCACCAAAAGCCCCTGGGAGTCGATGTCGAGGCGTCCCGCCACCGCCAGCCCAGAGGGTACGCGCGGCAGCGGTGCAGGACCGGCATAGGAGTCTCCCGTGAGCAGGACGTGCGCGCTCTGATAGCCCTTTTCCGGTTGCCCCGATACATAGCCCAGCGGTTTATTCAAAAGGATGGTGACGCGCCGCTCCTGGCGGGCCCGCGCTGTGGGGGCGAGCGTGATGCGCGCATCGGGGGCGGCACGTTCGCCGAGCACCGCACGGTGTCCATCGACCTCCACCAGGCCCTGCTCCAGGTAGTGATCGGCCTCGCGCCGTGAACACACCCCGCGCGAGGCCAGCAGTTTCGAGATGCGCACGAGGGTGTCGGTCATGGGGTGTTCCGGGAGCGGTGT
>JAJZZU010000208.1 GCA_021797365.1 Pseudomonadota bacterium
CGTCCCGGTCATTGACGAGCTTGAAGCCATCGAGATCGAGCAACACCACCCCAAGGAGACGTTCCATGCGGCGCGCGTGCGCGCAGGCATGAATGAGGCGATCGAGAAACAGCGCGCGATTCGGTAAGCCGGTGAGCGGATCGCGCAACGCGAGCATCCTCAGGGTGAGGGTGAGGTCACCGAGATTCATGAACGCCGAGAATGACTCAAGACCGACCCTTGCGAAGAAACCCGCCTCGCGCGCGCCCACGACGCCGATCCCCTGCGTGGGGGCCACGCCGAACGGAAACAACACGAGCTCGCGCGCGTCGTGGCCGGGCCCCAGCCACGCCGGTGTGCGGGGATCAGCGGCGTGATACAAACGCACGCGCCGGGCGCGCGCGATGGCCCACAACAAGGCCGCCTGTCCGCGCGTAATCCGCAGGTCCGGGGCACAGGCCCCCGCCGAGAACTCGGGGCGCAGCTCATCTGCGTGCTCATCGAGGACGACATAATACGCAAACGTAATGGCGGGACTGGCCGCCACCAGACCCGTGCAGATGCGCCGCAGAAGCGGCCCGGCGCGGGGGCCCGCGGTAAGCGGCAGGGCCAGGACGTCGATCAAGACCTGCAGGATGGCCAGACGCTCGGCCTCGGCGGTCCTATCCCCGAAGGGCACGCACGCCTGTTCGTGTTCCGCCATATCCCCCACGTATCGCCATGATGTTCCACCCCTGCCGGGTCTGCGACCCAGGCCTCGCGCGCGCCCCGGCCCGCAGCCGGCCTCGTTGCGGATAATAGTGCCCCATCCCCGCGGCACGCGCGCCACGCGCGGCGTGCCGGCGGTCCGCGCCGGGGTCCGTGATCTTCCGGCAGGCGCCGCCATCGAACCTTGACCTGGGGCAAGTCCGTTAGTGTATTGCCATATACTGATTGTATAGCGGGCGGCTTTGCGCCTTCGACGGACGAGGGATGCGCGCCGCGACCGGGACGGACGGCCGCCGGCGGGCGACGCCCCGGGCGCGGGGCACCGGCCTGCAGACCGGTCAGCGACCGGCGCCCCGGACCTTAGCCGAACTTGAACAATATCCCATAACCCCCGCGCGGGTATTCCCAGCGGACGTTACGGTGTTCACCGCAGATCACACGGCAGGTCCCGCACTCCAGGCATCCATCGGTGATCAACGTCACACGCCCACCGTTGTCCTCGGCGTAGCAGCCGGCCGGACAACAATAGGTGCAGGGCTTGTCTTGGCAATGAACGGCGCAGACATCGGGGTCGGCGATCTCGATATGCGATCGTCCGGCATCCACGCGATAACGGTTTTGGAAGAGCTTCTCTTCTATGCGTATCATTCGAATGCCCTCCACAGCCTGAAGGCGTCGGCGAACAACCCAAGGGTCGTGCGCGCGCGGGTGAATTTTCTGCGGATGGAGCGCTCCTTGGTTTTCTTGTCGACACCATCGACAGTCAACAGGGTATGTGCCGCCTGGCTCACGAGATTGGGGTAGGCGGTGAAGAACTGGCGGTTCCGGTCCATGATATCCGGCACGTCCTTGTATTTTTTGAGATCCTTCATGACGAAGCTCTCATCTAGGGCCTTGCGATAGCGCGCTAGATTTTGCGCGGTCATGGTCTTGCCTTGGGCCTTCAGATCGATGACCGTCTCGGCCGCAAGCCGCCCGGTGGTCATGGCCAAGTTCGATCCCTCGCGGTGCACGGCGTTTACGAACATGCCGGCGTCGCCTACCATGAGCCATCCGTCGCCATAGACTGCGGGGATGGCCTTATATCCGCCCTCCGGGATCAGGTGCGCCGTGTACTCCTTCATCTCGCCACCTGCGAGCAGCGGCCGTATGGCGGGATGCGCCTTCATCTGCTCGAGCAGGGCATAAGGCGCGACCCCGCTCTTCTTGAAGTCCGAGAGCAGACAACCGACACCAACGGTCACCGACTCCTTGTTCGTATATAAAAAGCCCGTACCCACCATGCCCTGGGTGATCTTGCCGGCCATCTCGATGACGACACCCTCGGTGCCTTTGACGTTGAAGCGCTCCTCGATGGTCGATTCCGGGAGGAAATGGATCTCCTTTACGGCCAATGCCACGTCCCTCGGCTTCAATTCCTCGTGAAACCCGGCCTTGCGTGCGAGCAGCGAGTTCACGCCATCGGCGAGGACGACGATATCGGCATAGACGGAGCCGTGCTCGCGATCGGTGCGCACCCCCACCACGCGGTGTCCGTCCATATGCAGATCGAGCACGGTGGTCTCGCATACGACCAACGCCCCGGCGTCCCGCACCTTTTGCGAAAACCAGCGATCGAATTGGGAGCGGATGATCGTGTAGCGATTATAAGGGGGCTTGCTGAAGTCCGCCGACCGGTAGGTGCCGCCGGTACAGGACTCGTCATCCAGGACCCAGACGCGCTGCTCGATGACATGGCGCTCGAGCGGTGCGTCCTCGCGGAAATCCGGGATGATCCGCTCCAGGGCATCGGCATACAGGATCGCCCCCTGGACATTCTTGGATCCCGAATACTCGCCGCGCTCGATCTGCAAGACCTTGAGACCGGCCTTGGCCATGGTATAGGCGGCGGCATTTCCAGCCGGCCCCGCACCCACGACAATGGCATCAAAATGCTCGGACATAAACCCTCCTTCGCCGTCAGCAGGCCTGCTTGCGGGCTCGTAAATGCTCTGTGAACGCCTGGGTCAGGGCCGGCAGGATGGTCATGGCGTTGCCGACGATACCGTAATGCGCGAAATCGAAGATCGGGGCGTTGGCGTCTTCGTTGATGGCAATGATCACGTCCGATTTATCCATGCCGACCCGGTGCTGCACGGCCCCCGAGATGCCCGCCGCGATATAAAGCCGCGGGCGCACGGTCTTCCCCGACTGCCCGACCTGACGGTCGGCACCGACCCAGCCGGCCTGAATGACCGGCCGGCTGGCACCCACCTCGGCACCAAGCACCCGCGCCAGGTCCTGGATGAGGCGGAAGTTCTCTTGGCGCTTCATCCCCCGCCCACCGCTCACGATAATGTCGGCGAACGGCAGATTGGCCTCGGCGGCGCGGTCATCGGGAATGAACTCCAGGACCTTGGTGATGATCGACTCTTCGAGGAAGGTCACCGGATGCTCTATGACGCGTCCCGTACGCCCCGCGTCCGCCGAGGGCATGGCCATGACGCGCGGGCGTATGGTCGCCATCTGCGGGCGGTAATTCAGCGTCACGATGGTACATAACAGGCTGCCGCCGAAGGTCGGGCGGGTGGCGGCGAGCCCGCGGTTCTCGGGATCAATCGCAAGCCCCGTGCAGTCGGCCGTGAGTCCGGTCTTCAAGGTCGTGGCCACGCTGCCGGCGAGATCGCGCCCGAGCGTGGTCGCGCCGAGCAACAGGATCTCCGGACAGTAGCGATTGACGAGCTCGGTTAGGACAGCGCTATAGGGGGCGTTGCGGTAATCCTTTAGGACGGGATGGCACGCGAGATAGCAGAGATCCGCGCCATAGTGGATCGCCTGATCGCAGAACCCGCGCACGGCGCCGTCCGGCGGACCGAGCAGCACCGCGGCGAGCTCCACCTTGAGGGCATCGGCGAGCTTGCGGCCCTCGCCCAGCAACTCCCAGGAGACTGGATGGACCTGACCGCGCTCATATTCGACGAATACCCAGACACCCTTGTAGCCGGCCAGGCGCTCGTCGAGCTTCTGGGCACGGCGCCCTGCAGGGCGCGGGGTCGGGGCGTTTGGTGTGGCTGTCATAAGGATCTCCCATCGAGCTCAAGGGAAGGGTTGATGGCGAGCGCCACGTCCGGGTGCCGGGACAAGAGCTTGGCGACCAGGGTCGCCGCCAGATCTACCGGCTGGCCGCTTTGTGTCTCGATGATCTCCGCGCGGCGATTGGTCGGGGTCGGCGCAAATACCTTGGAGACCGCGGTCGGCGAACCTTTCAGCCCGATCTTGGTGACATCCTCGATATGGGCATCGTCCTTGCTCCAGATCGTGAGCCGGTGGCGCTCCGCACGGAACATGTCGGTCAGCGAGGCAAAGCGCATCTCGTTGATGCCCTCCAGCACCGTGATGAGCGCCGGCAACCGGGTCTTCAAGACCTGCACGCCACCCTCCGACCGCCTATGCACGACGATCTCCCGGGCCGTCAGGTCGAGGGAGACGATCTTGCTCACATAGGTCAACAACTGCATGTCGAGGCGGGTGGCGATCCCCGGCCCCACCTGCGCGGTATCCCCGTCTATGGTCTGCTTGCCGGCAAACACGAGATCGACCGGCAGGCCCTGATGGACTTGGCGTATGGCCGCCGACAGGGCGTAACTCGTAGCCAAGGTATCGGCGCCGGCGAACGCGCGATCGGTCAAGAGGATCGCCTCGTCGGCGCCGAACGCCAGCGCCTTGCGCAGCGCCGCCTCGGCCTGGGGCGGCCCCATACACAACACCGTGACGCGCGCGCGGTAGCGATCCTTCAGGCGCAGCGCCTCCTCCAGGGCATAGAGATCGTAGGGGTTGACGATCGCCGGAACCCCTTGACGCATGATCGTGTTGGTGACCGGATGCACGCGGATCTGCGCGCTGTCAGGCACCTGTTTGATGCACACCAGAATATGCATATCATTCCCCCTTGGGGCGCGTGGCAAGGGCGCGCTGAATGGCCGTGACCGCGATCTGCGGCGTCGGGTCCTGAAACACCCGGAACACCTTCTCGGCCTGCGCGCTGGAGCGTGCGAAGTCGGCATGGGATTTGGCGAGCAGCGATGCGCACAGGGCGTACAGGCCCTCGCGATCGGCGGGCGGGTCATCGAGGGCGGTCGCCAGATATTGGCGAAAGCGCTTCAGGATATGGAGGCGGTTGACGTTCACGACGTGTCGGTCATAGGGCACCGCGAAGTATTCGAAAAACTCTTCGGCTGCCGACAATGCGGCCAGATCGCGAAACAGCCGCTGGCCTTCAGATCCCTGAGACCGGTCCTTCATAAGGTCGCCCCTGCAAGCCCGAGGGTCCGGGTTTGGCCAAGAAAGTCGCGCAGATCCTGATCGCTCGGCGAGGTCTTGGTGCGCATCGCGTGCGCCCGGACCAGGGTCACGATCCGGCGCGCCTGCTCGCGACTCAAGGCAATGCCGAGCTTGTCGTAGACATAGGTCACGGCCTGCGAGCCCGAGTATTTCCCAAGCACGATGCGATGCGCTCGCCCGACCTCCGCCGGATCGAATCCCTGATAGGTACGCACGTCCTTCAGAAGTCCGTCGACATGGATGCCGGCCTCGTGGGTAAACACCGCATCCCCCACCACGCTCTTCTGGGGAGGGGCCGGGCGACCCGAGGCTTGGCCGACGAGCCCCGAGATCGCCGGCAGCTGCGTCATGTCGATGCCGGTGGTCCGCCGATAGATCAC
>JAJZZU010000209.1 GCA_021797365.1 Pseudomonadota bacterium
GCCCGGGTACCGGTAAGACCTTGCTCGCCAAGGCCATTGCCGGCGAGGCCAAGGTGCCGTTCTTTTCGATCTCCGGCTCCGACTTCGTGGAGATGTTTGTGGGCGTGGGCGCCTCACGCGTGCGCGATATGTTCGACCAGGCCAAAAAGCATGCCCCGTGTATCATCTTCATAGACGAAATCGATGCCGTTGGCCGCCAGCGCGGCGCGGGTCTCGGTGGCGGTCATGACGAGCGCGAGCAGACCCTGAACCAGCTGCTGGTCGAGATGGATGGTTTCGAGGGCAGCGAGGGCGTGATCGTGATCGCTGCCACCAACCGGCCGGATGTCCTCGACCCGGCGCTCCTGCGCCCCGGGCGGTTCGACCGCCAGGTATTCGTGCCGCTGCCGGATATCCGCGGGCGCGAGCAGATCCTCCGTATCCATATGCGCAAGGTGCCGGTCTCCGATGACGTGGTTCCAAGTATCCTGGCGCGTGGTACCCCCGGCTTCTCCGGCGCCGATCTCGCTAATCTCGTGAATGAGGCGGCGCTGTTTGCGGCCCGCGCCAACAAGCGCCTGGTGGAGATGCAGGACTTCGAGCTCGCCAAGGACAAGATCGTCATGGGCGCCGAGCGCCGTTCCATCGTGATGCCCGAAAAGGAGCGCGTCAACACCGCCTACCACGAGTCGGGCCATACCGTGGTCGCGCGTCTTTTGCCTAACACCGATCCTGTGCATAAGGTGACCATCATCCCCCGTGGACGGGCGCTCGGGGTGACGATGCAACTGCCCACCGAGGATCGCTATAGTCATGATCGCGAGTACCTGTTGTCGACCATCGCGGTACTCATGGCCGGGCGCATCGCCGAGGAGGTGTTCATGCATCAGATGACCACCGGGGCGGCGAACGATTTCGAGCGGGCCACCGAGCTTGCGCGCAACATGGTGAGCCGCTGGGGCATGAGCGACCGGCTCGGCACGCGTGTGTATGGCGAGAATCAAAGCGAGGTCTTTCTCGGGCGCGATGTCACCACCCACAAGAACCTGAGTGATGCCACGGCGCAACTCGTGGATGCCGAGATACGACGTATCGTGGATGAACAGTACAGCCGCGCGCGGCGCATCATCGAGACCAACAAGGACAAGGTGGAGGTGATGGCGGGCATGCTGCTCGAGTGGGAGACCCTCGATACGGATCAGATCAACGACATCATGGAAGGCCGTAAGCCGCGCCCACCCTACGGCTTCAGCGATAGCAATACCACCACCCCGGGGGGCGACAGCAGCGAGCCCAAGGCCGCCGACCGGGCGCGCGTAAAGCCACGCATGGATACGCCGGCCGGGGAATCGCGGTAGGGGCGGCGGTGGCGCAGACGCGCAAGGCCGCTGCCTCGTGGCTGCGGACCGATGGCCGGGTGGCCATCATGGGTATCCTGAACGTAACCCCCGATTCCTTTTCGGACGGGGGTCTTTTTTTGTCTCCCGACAAGGCCTTGCGCCATGCCGAGGCGTTGATCGAGGCGGGCGCCGACATTATCGACGTCGGCGGGGAGTCAACGCGCCCCGGGGCACGGCCGGTGAGCCCCGACGAGGAATGCGCGCGCGTGGTCCCGGTTGTCGCGGCCCTGCAGGCGCGCTTTCCCGTGCCGCTGTCGGTCGATACCTCGGAACCCCAGGTCATGCGCGAGGCGGTCGCGGCCGGGGCGTCGTTCATCAATGACGTACGCGCCTTGACGAGGCCGGGGGCCCTGGCGACGGCGGCCGACCTCGGGGTGCCGGTTTGTCTGATGCACGAACCGGCGGGGTCGTCCATGATGGGAACACGCATGGCCGGGCGGGATGTGGTGGCCGAGGTCCTCTGTTATCTCGAGGTGCGCCTGCAGGCCGCGCAGGACGCCGGGATCCCGCGCAGCCGCATCCTGATCGATCCGGGTTTTGGTTTTGGCAAGGACTTAGCCGAGAACCAGGCCCTGTTGCGGGCGCTGCCGAGGATCGCGGCGCTCTCACCCGTGCTGGTCGGCTTGTCGCGCAAGCGTATGACCGGTGAGCCCTGGGACCTGCCGGTGGACGGACGCCTGCATACGAGCCTTGCGCTCGCGCTTGCGGCCATTGCGGGCGGCGCGCGGGTGGTGCGTGTCCATGATGTCCGCGCGACACGCGAAGCGGTGCGCGCCTGGGAATGGGTATTCGAACCTAAGGAGTGGGTAGCGTGAAACGTCATTTCTTTGGCACCGACGGGATCCGTGGCCGGGTCGGCGAGGAGCCGGTGACGCCGGAGACCGTGCTCAAGCTGGGCTGGGCCGCCGGGCGCGTGTTGTTGGCGGAGGGTGATGATCGCGGCAGTGTGCTGATCGGCAAGGATACGCGCATCTCGGGTTATCTCCTCGAGTCGGCGCTCGAGGCCGGTCTGTCCGCGGCGGGCGCGGACATCCGTCTCATAGGACCCATGCCCACACCGGGCATCGCCTATCTCACGCGCACCGCGCGTGCGCAGGCCGGCATCGTCATCAGCGCCTCGCACAATCCCTACGAGGATAATGGCATCAAGTTCTTCTCATCGTCGGGCACCAAATTGCCAGACGAGGTCGAGTGTGCCATCGAGGCCATGATGCGCAGGCCCATGCGTACCGTGCCCTCGGCCGAGCTTGGTAAGGTGCGACGTTTTGCGGACGCCGCCGGCCGCTATATCGAATTCTGCAAGAGCACCTTTCCCTGTCGCCTGGGGCTCGGCGGATTGAAGGTGGTCGTGGATTGCGCCCATGGCGCCGCCTACCAGATCGCGCCCCATGTCTTCGAGGAGCTTGGCGCGCATGTGGTCGCCATCGGCAACGCCCCGGACGGCTTCAATATCAATCGCGAGTGCGGGTCGACCTGCCCGGAGACCTTGCGCACGGCGGTATTGAGCGAAAAGGCCGATCTCGGCATCGCCCTGGACGGTGACGGCGACCGGGTGATCATGGTCGACCACACCGGCGGGATCATCGACGGTGACCGTATCCTGTACATGATCGCAGCGCACCGGCAACGCATGGGCGTCCCCGTACCGGGCGTGGCCGGCACGCTCATGAGCAATGTCGGTCTGGAACAGGCACTCAGACGGCTTGGTATCCCGTTCGGGCGCGCCGCCGTGGGTGACCGTTATGTGATGGCGCTGCTCTCGGAGCGGGGCTGGGATTTGGGGGGCGAGGCCTCCGGGCATGTGATCTGTCTCGACAAGTCGACCACCGGCGATGGCGTCATTGCCGCGCTTCAGGTGCTAGCGGCGATGCGCGAGTCCGAGAGCAGCCTCGCCGAGTTGGGCGAAGGCATGCATGTCTACCCGCAGACCATCGTCAATGTAACCCTCAACCGTGGCGTGTCGGCACGCGAGGTCGTGCATGCCCCGGCCGTGCTTGCCCTGTTAAAGGATGTGGAGCGGTTCTTGGGTCACGAGGGACGGGTGGTCTTGCGACCCTCGGGGACCGAGCCTGTCGTGCGCGTCATGGTCGAGGCCGCCGAGGCGCACACCGTGATAGAGCTGACTCAACAGCTGGCGTCGGCCGTGGCCAAGGCAGCCGCCGAGGCCGATGTCGCCTGATGGCGATCCCGGAGGGGGATTTTCCCGGGTGTGGGAAATTGCTTTCCCACCGGCATGCCGGTAACATCGGCGCGCCTTTTGTAAAGAATACTTCGGGGGGACGGCATGCGGCGGCCATTGGTCATGGGAAACTGGAAGATGAACGGTCGCCGCTGCACGGCCCAGTCCCTGCTCTCGGCGGTGGCCGCTGAGGCCGCTACCTTCTCCGATGTCGACGTCGTGGTGTGCCCGCCGCATGTCTATCTCGGGCTTGTCGGCGATCGCCTCGGTGGCTGCCCGAGTATCGCCTGCGGGGCACAGGATGTGAGCGCGTATGTCGATGGGGCCTACACCGGTGAGGTATCGGCGGAGATGGCGCGCGACATGGGGTGCGAATTTGCTATCATAGGCCACTCGGAGCGGCGCACGCTGTTTGGGGAGACCGACGGCGTGGTGGCGCAGAAGTTTGCGCGCGCACTGGCCGCCGATATGACGCCTGTGCTGTGCGTGGGAGAGACCGCTGAGGAGCGCGATGCCGGGCGGACCCGCGAGGTCGTGCTCCGGCAAATCGATGCGGTGTTTGCCACCTGCGGGGCGCGCGCGTTTGCGCGCGCGGTCGTGGCCTATGAGCCGGTGTGGGCGATCGGTACGGGGCGTGCCGCGAGCCCCGACGAGGCGCAGGCGGTGCATCGCGACATCCGTGATGCCGTGGCGCGCCACGATCCCGAGGCGGCCGCCGGTTTGCGGATATTGTACGGCGGCAGCGTCAAGGCGCAGAATGCCCGCGAGCTGTTTGCGCGGGCCGACATCGATGGCGGGCTGATCGGGGGCGCGTCCCTCATCGCCGACGATTTTGTCGGTATTTGCCGGGCAGCCGGTTCCGGATCGGCCTGAGATTTTAAGGACGTCATGGCGACGGTTTTGATGGTCATACAGGTGTTGGTGGCGCTCGCGCTCATCGGTGTCGTGCTCGTACAGCACGGCAAGGGGGCGGATATGGGCGCCTCCTTTGGTGGCGGGTCCTCGCAGACCTTGTTTGGCGCGCGCGGTTCGGCTACGTTTCTGAGCCGCGTAACCGCCGTGCTGGCCACGCTGTTTTTTGCCACCAGTCTGGGGCTTGCCTACCTCTCGGCGCGCCCGCACTCGGTCCCGAGTATGACCAGGCTCGTGCAGCATACGGCGCCGGCTGCCCCGGCGCCGCAGTCGGCTCCGCCACCTTCCGTGCCGGGCATACCGGTTCACAAGGCCCCCTAGAGAAGGGCCGGGAGAGGCGCGAGACGTCGTTATATAAGCCGAAGTGGTGGAATTGGTAGACACGCCGTCTTGAGGGGGCGGTGGCGCAAGCTGTGCGGGTTCGAGTCCCGCCTTCGGCACCAATTATTCCTCCGGTCGACCCCTTCCGGGTCGGCTAACTGCTTGAAATAGCATAAATCTATCGCATGAAGCCGCGGCTTGACTTGGGCGCGCCGGGGTGCCTAGACTAGCCGACTCGCCTGCGGTCAGCCGGCTTGAGGCCCCTTATTGAGGAGAGCGGATGTTAAACGATTATCTGCCCATTCTGATATTCATAGGCGTCGGCCTTCTGGTCGGGGTCCTACCAATGGTTCTCGGCCGCCTCGTCGCCCCGCATCACCCGGATTCTGCAAAGCTGTCCCCGTATGAGTGTGGCTTCGAGGCCTTCGAGGATACGCGCATGAAGTTCGATGTGCGTTACTATCTGGTCGCGATTTTATTCATCGTTTTCGATCTTGAGATTGCCTTTTTGTTCCCCTGGGCGGTGGCCCTGAAACAGATTGGACGGCCGGGCTTCCTGGCCATGGTCCTGTTTCTGGGA
>JAJZZU010000210.1 GCA_021797365.1 Pseudomonadota bacterium
AGTGCTATGCCCATGACGATGAGGGTAAGGGTCCTGGCGGACATTCCATTCATGGAAATGGCGCAGGCCAAGGCTTGCGCTTGATGGGTTGAGGAGGGAGAGGGGTGGGTGGCGCGCGTTTTGGCGCCTCGCCCCATGCCTTCCATCCCCCCGTCCATTCGGCTTGCGATTGCTTCGATGCCCGGATGTCCCGCGTCATCCCTTTGGTCGGAGGCCGGCCGTTATTTCCGGGGCGGGCAACGGCCATCCGTTAAACATAGAATATGACGAAGACCGGCTGGCGCTACCCGTCCAGCGCACAGCCCTCAAAAGGCGTGCTGGATTACGCCAAGGTAAGTCATGCCATTGCCGATGTTCAGATGTCCGGCGGGATTGTAGTGATGCCTAGTTTGATGTAAATTTGCATCAATTGTGAGACGGAGATACCGCTATGCGAACCACGGTCACCATTGATGATGCCATTTACCAGAAAGCACTGGAAATGGCTGACCCGAACATGGATAGGGCGGATATCTTCCGGGAGGCTATGAAAACGTACGTGCGGGTTCAGGCCGCTAAGCGTCTTGCCGCTCTGGGCGGCGCCGCGCCTGACATGCAGGATGTGCCGCGTCGGCGCGAAGAGCCTGCGGCCGGATGAGTGTGCTCGTCGACACATCGGTATGGGTGGACCACTTCAGGAACCGCAACGATGTTTTGGTGAGGCTGATCGAGGCGGATATGGCACTGACTCATCCGATGGTCGTGGCCGAGCTGGCCTGCGGAACACCACCTGCGCCGCGTACCCAAACGCTTGGCGACATCGATCTCCTGCGGCCTTGCAACCAGGCGAGCCTGGCTGAAGTACGGGATTTCATTGAGCGGGAAAAGCTCTACGGGCTCGGGTGCGGATTGGTGGACATCGCGCTTCTTACGTCCGCGCTGCTGACGTCAGGCGCCAGCTTGTGGACGTTGGATAAGCGCCTGATGGGTCTGGCAGAGCGTTTCGATGTGGTCTACCGGCCCCTACCGCACTAAGACAGCTGAGCACGACAATGGGCCCGCAGGGTGAGCCTGGGTTGGATGGCGCCCCACTGATCCACGGCAAGCCCGGCGCGGCGAAGCGTAAACTCGACGTAACTATTCGCCCGGTTCCGCGTATAGCTCACCAGAAAGCGCCATTGGGATGGCGATCAGGGGATTCGCCGGGGTAGGCCTTGGTCTGCAGGTCGCTGGAGATGCGCGAGTAGGCCTGGGCGTACTCGGCCTTGCGGAGGCAGCCGGACACCTTCTGTTTCATTGTGCTCATGCGCAGATCACGCCCGGCGCGGTTGTTCGTGAACGGCCGGGGCAAGGCGGGCCGCCCGCTTCAGCTAGGGCGCGCAGGGGATTCCGGCAGGCGCGGCCGACCGAAGTCGCGCACGAGTTCGTGGATGAGTCCGGCGAAGGTGAGACTCCAAGCGAAGAGCGCGATCGCGAGCAGGTAGGGCGTGACGGGTGCGAGCAGGGGCAGGTCGACGGCCTGCGAGAGGCGTATCGTGCAGGCCGTATACATGCCGAGTGGGAACACCATACCCCAGTATTGCGGGCTGTAGCGCAACGGGAAGTGTCGGTACAGGTGGCGCCAGACGCCGAGGATCAGGAGCAGCGGGATCCACCAGGTGGCGGTCGCCCAGAAGTACAGGGTGAGGCCCTTCAGGAACGGCAGGATGGCGGTGAGTAGGGACGAGCGCCCGGCGTTCATGATCAAGGTGGCGCCGGCCAGCGTCGTGATCGCCACCGCCCCCATGTTGATCCAGTACGGTGGCGTGAGCTCGGCCGGTGTCAGCCGGAAGAATGTGAAGCGGTACAGGATCAGCGGGATGATGGTGAGGTACGTCATGCAGCCCATGAGATACATGATGAGCGCGAAGGTCACGAGGGCCGTCTTATAGGCCCCGGCGGTGGGCAAGAGCAGGGTGCTCAGGATGGCGATCGACTGCGAGCCTACGGTGGCGATGAGCCAGGCGCCGTTGATGCCGGTCTCGAGGTCGGGCTTGACCCCGCGCAGGGTCACGGCCGCGAAGAATGCGTATATGACCGTAAACGACAGGGTGACACCCACGCCCCATAGGATCCATGCCACGCCGTTCTCATGTCCTATGACTACGAACTGGGTGCCGAGCACGCAACTGCCGGCGATCGATGTGAAAAACTTTCGACATCCCCCGGCTTGTTGGGCCGCAGGCCATGCGGTCTACCATGTCCGGCCTGCCATGGGCGGGGCGCATCCCGCGCCAAGTCACGGCGGGCTCCCTGGGGGTGGGCGTCATGGACGCGGTCACGCCCATGACGATGGGGATAGGGGTCGTGGCGGCCATCCCCATTAGGGAGGCGCCAGTCCCTCAAGGCCTGGCTTGGAGAGGTTCCAGGGCGTGGAGAGGGGGTGGCGCGCGTTTTGGCGCCTCGCCCCATGCCTTCCATCCCCCCGTCCATTCGGCTTGCGATTGCTTCGATGCCCGGATGTCCCGCGTCATCCCTTTGGTCGGAGGCCGGCCGTTATTTCCGGGGCGGGCAACGGCCATCCGTTAAACATAGAATATGACGAAGACCGGCTGGCGCTACCCGTCCAGCGCACAGCCCTCAAAAGGCGTGCTGGATTACGCCAAGGTAAGTCATGCCATTGCCGATGTTCAGATGTCCGGCGGGATTGTAGTGATGCCTAGTTTGATGTAAATTTGCATCAATTGTGAGACGGAGATACCGCTATGCGAACCACGGTCACCATTGATGATGCCATTTACCAGAAAGCACTGGAAATGGCTGACCCGAACATGGATAGGGCGGATATCTTCCGGGAGGCTATGAAAACGTACGTGCGGGTTCAGGCCGCTAAGCGTCTTGCCGCTCTGGGCGGCGCCGCGCCTGACATGCAGGATGTGCCGCGTCGGCGCGAAGAGCCTGCGGCCGGATGAGTGTGCTCGTCGACACATCGGTATGGGTGGACCACTTCAGGAACCGCAACGATGTTTTGGTGAGGCTGATCGAGGCGGATATGGCACTGACTCATCCGATGGTCGTGGCCGAGCTGGCCTGCGGAACACCACCTGCGCCGCGTACCCAAACGCTTGGCGACATCGATCTCCTGCGGCCTTGCAACCAGGCGAGCCTGGCTGAAGTACGGGATTTCATTGAGCGGGAAAAGCTCTACGGGCTCGGGTGCGGATTGGTGGACATCGCGCTTCTTACGTCCGCGCTGCTGACGTCAGGCGCCAGCTTGTGGACGTTGGATAAGCGCCTGATGGGTCTGGCAGAGCGTTTCGATGTGGTCTACCGGCCCCTACCGCACTAAGACAGCTGAGCACGACAATGGGCCCGCAGGGTGAGCCTGGGTTGGATGGCGCCCCACTGATCCACGGCAAGCCCGGCGCGGCGAAGCGTAAACTCGACGTAACTATTCGCCCGGTTCCGCGTATAGCTCACCAGAAAGCGCCATTGGGATGGCGATCAGGGGATTCGCCGGGGTAGGCCTTGGTCTGCAGGTCGCTGGAGATGCGCGAGTAGGCCTGGGCGTACTCGGCCTTGCGGAGGCAGCCGGACACCTTCTGTTTCATTGTGCTCATGCGCAGATCACGCCCGGCGCGGTTGTTCGTGAACGGCCGGGGCAAGGCGGGCCGCCCGCTTCAGCTAGGGCGCGCAGGGGATTCCGGCAGGCGCGGCCGACCGAAGTCGCGCACGAGTTCGTGGATGAGTCCGGCGAAGGTGAGACTCCAAGCGAAGAGCGCGATCGCGAGCAGGTAGGGCGTGACGGGTGCGAGCAGGGGCAGGTCGACGGCCTGCGAGAGGCGTATCGTGCAGGCCGTATACATGCCGAGTGGGAACACCATACCCCAGTATTGCGGGCTGTAGCGCAACGGGAAGTGTCGGTACAGGTGGCGCCAGACGCCGAGGATCAGGAGCAGCGGGATCCACCAGGTGGCGGTCGCCCAGAAGTACAGGGTGAGGCCCTTCAGGAACGGCAGGATGGCGGTGAGTAGGGACGAGCGCCCGGCGTTCATGATCAAGGTGGCGCCGGCCAGCGTCGTGATCGCCACCGCCCCCATGTTGATCCAGTACGGTGGCGTGAGCTCGGCCGGTGTCAGCCGGAAGAATGTGAAGCGGTACAGGATCAGCGGGATGATGGTGAGGTACGTCATGCAGCCCATGAGATACATGATGAGCGCGAAGGTCACGAGGGCCGTCTTATAGGCCCCGGCGGTGGGCAAGAGCAGGGTGCTCAGGATGGCGATCGACTGCGAGCCTACGGTGGCGATGAGCCAGGCGCCGTTGATGCCGGTCTCGAGGTCGGGCTTGACCCCGCGCAGGGTCACGGCCGCGAAGAATGCGTATATGACCGTAAACGACAGGGTGACACCCACGCCCCATAGGATCCATGCCACGCCGTTCTCATGTCCTATGACTACGAACTGGGTGCCGAGCACGCAACTGCCGGCGATCGATGTGAAAAACCCCGGCCCCCGGGCGTGGTCGGTGAGGTCGGCGAGCATGAGCCGCGGGTAGCCGATCAGGCGCGCCAGCATGAGCGTGGCGATGACCGCATAATTGACGATATTGAGCCGAAAGAGCGCCTGCGCGAGGACCGGCAGGCCGAGCATGCCGCAGGCCAGCGAGATAATGCCGGTGGCCATGATCAGCGCGAAATATCCCGGGAACAGTTCCCGCAGTCCGGCCTGCACCATGTGCCAAAGTCCGGTCGCGTACCCCACCTCATCGCTCGTGCCCCGTTCCATAAGATTCGCCTCCGTCAGCCGCCGATGGCCATCATCCGCACCGAAACCGCGTGCGTGCCCGATCCGAACTCATGCCCCTTCGGCTTGTGGTGCATGACCTGGCGGCGGATGAGGGCTGTCAGCGCCTCATCGTCAAGACCCTGAACGAGTGCTGCGCGCAGATCCAAACTCTCCGTGTGTCCCAGGCAGTAGACGACTCGGCCACGCGCCGTAAGCCGCAGTCGATTACAGCTTGCGCAGAACTCTTGGCTCAAGGGGCTTATGAAGCCGATCTCGATCGCGCTGTTTGCAACCGCGAAACGCCGTGCCGGGCCGCTGTCGGGGGCCTGCGCGAGCGGCCGCAGTCGGTATTTTTGCGCCGGCTCGGCGTACACCGGGCAGTGTCGACATGATGGCGCGCGACGGCCTCGGCACCCGCGGTGCCAAGCGGCATGGCCTCGATGAAGCGAATATCATATCCGTGGGTGAGCGCGAACGCGACGAGATCGGGCCACTCGGAGAGGTTCTGATCGCGCAGCAACATGACGTTTAGCCTGAGGTTGCCCCCTAAACCCCCCCCAAAAGCCCCCTAACACCC
>JAJZZU010000211.1 GCA_021797365.1 Pseudomonadota bacterium
AATCGGTTTCGATCCGCTCGTCCGTCTCCGCCCCGAGATCGCCGAGGACTAGACCGAGCAGAGCCTCGCCCTCCGGGTTGCGCGAGCCGTCGGCATCGGCGCAAAGCGCCTCCACTTCCGCCTCGGGAACGCTGCCTTCGCGGAGAGCCCGGGCTATCAGCTTCCGGATGCGCTCGCGCCCCTCTTCGTCGCCGGTGCGGGGTAGCGGTACCGCGTGTTCGGGAAGGAACGCCTCGAAGTCCTCCCAGTCCTCCGCTGTGTCTATCGGCACGTGCCCGGAGATCGCCACGTGGGCGGCGGCCGCGGCGGCGGCTAGTGTCTCGTCCCCTTTGGGCGGCGGGCCATCCTCCTCCGGTTCCCATGCGGACGGGCCGGGCAAGATATCCTCGTCGGTGGCGACGTGTTCCGGCTCCGCCGGACGCGGCGAGGGGACGTCACCCGGGGCTTCCTGAACCGCGCTCCGTTCTTCCCCGGGTTCCGCGGAGCCTCGTTCCTCCGCCTTTGGCGGGGCCTCCATCTCCCGTTCCGGCGCGGACAGGACCGCAGCCGCGGCCGCCGCTCCCGACGCCTTCGCGATCTCTAGCGCGTCGCGCCCTGAGGGGTCCGTCAGCGAGGCGTCCGCCCCCGAGCCGAGCAGGAGGGCGCAGATCGCGGCCCTGTTCTTCGAGGCCGCCAGCATCAGCGGGGTCATCCCGTCGCCGTCGCGGGCGTCGAGATCGTCGCCCCTGCGGACGTGCATACGGACCGCCGACTCCACGCCCGCCAGGACGGCCATCCTGAGGAGACGGTTGAGGGGCCGCTCCGCGAGGCCGTCCATGGCGTTCACTCCCTGTCCCCCGGCGGGACGTAGCCCGGGGCGAGGGTCGCGCTCTCCACCCCGTAGAGGGCCAGCGGGTCGCGTAGCCAGAGCCGGTATTCGGGGCCGCTCAGGGAGTGGTTCGGCGAACAGTCCACGTTCCAACGACGCAGGACATATCCGGCGAGGGCTGCCCGCACCCGGAGCCGGAGGACGCCGTCCTCCATCGGGTAGTCGAGGGCGGCGATTTCAGGGCGAGGGCCGTCCGGATGGGGGACCAGCTCGAGTTCGACCACCCGATTCCACTGGATGTCGTTTGCGGATCCCTCAGAGAGCCGCGGCGCGTTTCGGGGAACGGGGGTGGCCCTGCGTATCCTCGTGAGGACGAAATCCCTGTAGGAGCCGGATTTGCGGTCGAAGGCGCGGGCATGCCAGCGCAGGCCGTTGTCGGCGAGCGCAAACGGGACGATTTCCCGTTCCGACTCGCCCCCTCCCAACGAGACGTAGGTCACGAAAAGGGCTACCCTGGCCCTTATGGCCCGCGTCACGGTCGCCAGCGTGTCGGTGGCAGGGCGGTTGATCGGTTCGGGGAACTCGCAGGGGAGCATGCTACCCCCCGCGCCTCCAAGGCCGTCGCCGAAACCCTGCGACAGGGCGGTCAGTGTCCGGTCCAGCGGATGGTCGAAGAGGGGGCGGAACGCCGGACCGATCCGGTAGGTCTTGCTGCTGCTGTCAAAGACGATGTTCTTCGGGGCGGCCTCCCGGTAAACGGCTAGATCGCGTGTCGCCCCGGCCGGCGCGATGCCGAACCTCGACGCGATGTCCGCCCGCGACACCTCGCCGAGAAAATACAGCCGGAAGTCTATGTAAGCCAGACGCTCCCTCTGGGTCTGACCCAGACCGGCCGGAATCCAGACGGCCATCGCGGCCCCTTTTCCGTTGTTCTGATGATAAACGATTCTACATCCGCTATTCCGTCTTGTATATGTAACATGCGCATTTTGCGTATGTTAGAAAAATCGCCAGTTACTACAGATATTCCTTGTCACTGGTTGTGCTATTCCGGGCGACCTGCATTTCTTCCGCAACGTCCCATGGCAAGCACCTGCCGTGGGCACGCATCCATTGATGTCGTTACTGAATTTCCGACGCCAACGCCGATGCTGAGGGGCGATGGTTGTCAGCCCAGCGCGGCGGACCGTTCGCCGTCGATCCTCCGGCATCATCCTCGAACCTGCGCGGATTTCCCCTGGTTTGCCCAGTAAAGTGACGGGGCGGTTTGGGAATCTGTTAAACTACACCACCAATAATGAAACCTCAACCGTTCTCGGTTGGGTTTTTCTTAAAAGAATCGGGCGAGTTGCGCCCGGAAGTGTCGCTGCCCAAGCTGGCCTTCTTTGCGGCCACCATCGACGAGCTGGCCGGCGCACTGCGACCAGCAGTGGAGCGTGCGCTACTCAAGCATGACACCCCCGCCTCGCGCATCCTGGTCAACGTTGGCGGCGACAAACTCACCACCAACGGCGACATCCGCGAGTTCAACCGGCTGGATACCCAGAAGACTTGGAAAAACAGTTCATTCTGCTGGTCAACAAGGGCCGCGAAGACTGGAACTGCCGCTCGCTGTTCGGCGTGGGCCTGTTCCGCGAGCTCTTCCAGCGCGAAGAGCCGGATAGCAGCTTGAAGTATGTCATTGTTGAGGTGAAGGCCGACAACCAGATCGAGGACACAGTGGTGCAGGCCAAAAAGGACTTCGCCCGTCAGATCGCGGTGGCCGGCGGATGGACCACCGCATCCTTAAAGTCGTCGGATGCTGACAATCGGCATTTCCAGAAACTACTATAAAGCAACACAAAAACAGGCGATGATGACTGAAGGTCCCGGGCCTACTCATCAAGCGGGCACACTGTTCCGGAGGATGTATGGGACCCTGGCGTTACACGTTACCCTACAGGTTCCGGGGATGGGTTTGGGGATAAGCTCCACAGCCGTTCCTGGAAGGACACCGGAACGGCGCCCTGCCAGAAATGAAGGCGCCCCTGGGCATTCAGTAATCGCAAATGACACGACAAATAATACTTTCAAGGACGCCCATCGCCACCAGCCGTAGGAATATCGGGACGTCGTAGGTGAGGACATCCCCAGGATTGCCTGGGGCTGAGTCGAGAAACCGCAGATGGATAGGGCGCCCCTCCCCCTCACGGGGCGCCCTGACAAAGACATCGCCCGTGCGCGTATCGCTATACAATTCGAGCGGCAGATCGAGATTGTTATTCATTGCACACCCTTCCCCGCATGCCGGGCTATGGTCGCCCCAGGGTCACGCTGGTGTATCTCACCGACAAGACAGCTTCCAGTAAGTGGATCGATTGGGAGATTGCGGAAAGCCTCAAGCGCGCCAAGGGCGTCACAAGCGTGCGCCGGCTCTCGGTATACGCGATGGGACGTCCAAGTCGCCATCGCGCCCTCGATCTCGGCGCAACTCATGATCTCTCCGCTCCGCTACGAGATGCCGCGGCCGTCCTGCGGGCGAGCCGTGCGCTTTTCCGGCGCACAAGAGGCTCGCCCACAATAACTGGACGGCGTATCGATGTCCTTGCAGGTGGCCTGCGGCCACCCGCCCGGACCTACGCCTCCCGCGGACTACGCGCCCTCGCTTCGCTTATATGGACACCTCCCAGTTTGCAAGGCGATGTTGATGTAATGTTCAACAGGGTATCGGCTGCAGTCTTATATCCGGCCTTGTGATGCAGGCCAAATCATTGCCTGCGGGCCCTGATGGAATTCGCCGAGAACGTCCTCATCTCCGTGACGCGCTTCAAGCGCAGAGCGAAGCCCAGGTTTGCGTCCTCGCGGTCCGACCTGTTGTGCCATCATCTCTTCATCGACCTCCGCAACCGTTTAACGATTCTCTTCGGGCAAAGGAAATGGACTCCCTTATGCCGGTCGTGTGCTGACATAATTCCGCTGATACGTCCGCCCATACGAGAGCATCGCCCAAGCCGTGCGCGCGATCTTATTGGCCAATGCGACGACGGCGACATTGTATGGCCGCCGCCTCGCGAGTCCGTCGATCCAGGCGCCTATTTCCTTGGCGTTGACCAGCACCGAACGCGCACCATGGATCAACAGCCCCCGCAGATAGATATCGCCGCGTTTGCTGATGTGGCCCAACTGAAGATGGCCGCCAGTCCCTCGCTGACGGGGCACGAGCCCGAGAAATGCTGCGAATTCGCGACCCGACTTAAAGGTTTTGGGATCACCAATCGTGGCGACCAATGCCGTTGAGGTGAGCAGACCGATACCTGGGATATCGGCAATCACGCTGGCGCTCTCATTCTGCTGTTGCCAGTGTTTGATCCGTTGTTCGATCGATCGTATCTCCTGATCAAGCGTCTTCAATCGCGCCAGCTGCTCGTTGACCGCTTCCCACAGGAACGTCGGTACGATGCTTTCAAATTCCGCCAGACGCGCGCGGATGTCCGCAAGTCCGGCCCGGCGCCCACCCTGGATCGTAATACCATACTCATAAAGCAACCCAAGCAGCTGGTTGATCTGCGCCGTACGAAATTTGAGGAGCTGCGAGCGCATGCGATGCAGGCTAAGTACCGCCTGTTGGTCCTCAGTCTTCACCGCTACGGTGCGCATACCTGGCTGCTGGACAGCCGTCCAGATGGCACGCGCGTCAGTGGCATCGGTCTTGTTGTTTTGCACGAACGGGCGGATGAATTTGGCGTGTAGCAACACCGTTTCGTGCCCCAGGGCTTTGAGTTTGCGCGCCCAGAAGTGTCCACTTCCGCACGCCTCGAGCGCCACTTGCGCTGGGGCAGATTGGGAGAGAAATTCTATCAGCTGGGGGCGGCTGAATCGCCGGTTACAAATCTGACCCGTGTCAGGCTCTACCCAGTACATTTGAAAGACTTGTTTGGCCACATCCAGTCTGTATGTTATACGATTCATTGGGGCTCTCCTTTCCTGTCGTGATGAAAACACACACTACTTTGGCACAGGGATGCCGCTTGGAATACCGATGGCCTTCATTATGTAGCTTGTGCCCCCTCAGCATCGGAAAGGGAGGTGTTCATACCATCTCCATGGCGCGCAGCGTCGGTGCTTACAAGGGCGACACGCCGCCTGCCAAAACGTCACTGGCGTTTCAGCAAAATGGCGGCAAGGCCGCAAAATGGGAACATGTGGCCCTGGTCAAAGCGATTGAGGAGGATGCCAGCATCAAAACGCTGGCCGTAGCAATGTCCCGGCTAAATGTAAACGGATGGATGCGCGACAACGATGTTGTTACCGTATCGGAGAGGCGTGCATAACTAACATATTGATAGATAATGTGTATATACACATTGTTTACAGTTGTGGTAAACACAACCATTTTAGAGTTTACCTAGCCTGAATTTCCACGGCGCGGAATTCGCCTAACGGGCTCGCGCGCGAATTACCGCCTACCTGCGTATTCTGATCGAAGTCTGACTATTAAGCGGCGGATATGCGTTATTGCCTGTGGGCACTT
>JAJZZU010000212.1 GCA_021797365.1 Pseudomonadota bacterium
ATCGCAGGCCACGCGCTACGCCCGCAGTCCCGGATCTCGCTACTCGCGTAGCTCTTGAATGTCGGCGTGTAGAAATGGATCCCCGGAAGCGCCCCCTCGGACGCCGCCAGGCGTTCGACGAGGCCGCCATCGAACGCCAGATCTTCCAGCGGTTCGACTGCCTCGAGGATTTCCGACCAAGCGCTCATAAGGCCCCTTTGAAAACGCGAAAGGCGCGATCATCTCGCGCCCTCGGCCTTAACAGCCCTTGAAGCCTTCGCTGTCCATCTTTGCTTCGAAAGCCGACACCGCATCACCGCCGGTCTTCAGCGACTTCGACTCTCCATCCCAATCGCTGGGCTTCATCTTCACCACCCAGCCCTCGCCGTAGGGGTCCTTGTTGATCAGGCCCGGCTTGCTCGCGACCGCATCATTGATCGCTATCACCGATCCCGTGACCGGGGTCTTCACCGGTCCCACCCACTTGCCCGACTCGACGGTCGCGCAGGACTTATCCTTGGCGATGTCCTTGCCGGCCTTCTTCGGCGTGTAGGCCACGATCTCGCCTGCAAGCGAGCACGCATACGCCGTCAATCCAACGGTCACGGTGCCATCGGCTTCGCGTCGGGCCCATACGTTGTTATCGACGTTGTAACTCAAGTCTTCCGGAATATTACAGCCGCGCACTGAAGCCATTCAGCAAAACCTCCCGTTTCGTCAGAAATAACCCCGCCATACATAATGCCGATGCGGAGCAGGTTTCAATCCCTAGTATGTCCGATCCCGGAAAACGCTAAAAAAACAGGACCTTGTCGCAGGACAATATCAAGTCAGCCAGCGTTCCGCCGCCGGAACACTCGTCGACCTCAGCGATAATATCCGCTTTCTCGTCGATTTTATAGCCCGGCAGGGCCGGCAGACACAGATGCAGCTTCACACCTGCCGCCTTGGCGTCACGTATGAAATCGATGACACGCTTACCGCCTTCCATGGCCGTCAAATTCTCGGCCACGCCCTTCTTTAGGAGGTTTACGCCCTCCATGGTAAAGAATATCCGTACATCAGCGTCCATCGACGCCAAGATCGCGCCCAAGTAAAACGGCGTGGCGCAGCGGTGTGGTGTCGACGGACCGCTCGTCATGACGATAAGCACGGACTTTTCGTCGTTGTCGAGATAGTGGTCGTCGGCCATTACCGTACACCCCGCGTGCACTTGATGTCCTCGCGAACGCAGCGCTCGCCGTAACCGCGCGCCGCCTCCTCGCCGGTGACGAGTGCCGTCAGGACCTCATCCACGGGCGCCACCGGCCGCACACGCGCGACCCACGCCTCGTAGGGCTCGACGTTCAAAAGGTTCGGGTCATCGAGCACCTCGCGGTTCCCCTCCTCGATCACGCAATCGAAGACATTGGGAATAGGACCCGCCCACTTGCCGCTCTCGATCGTCGCCACCGGCTTGCCGGCCGGCCGCATGGTCCCGGGCCTTCGCACCCGTGCATGCAGGATCTTGCCAGCGATCGTCTGCGAGATATCGGTCATGCCGATCGTGATCGCGCCATTCTCCTCGCGCCTGAGCCAGATCTGGAATTCACGGTCGTAGTACAGCTCAGGACGAAACTCGCAGCCGTTATACTCCACCAGACCCCCGGTCCGTGAATGCTCTATGCCAGTGACGTGAAAGCCGCGCCTTCCTGCGACCTCAGGCTACGCCCTTCTCCTTCAAGAACCCCATGGAGTCACTGATGTTCTCGTGAATCCCCATCTTACGCGGCGACATCCCCATGGCAAGCCCCAGGAGCTGCGTAAAGTAGACGATCTTCACGTTGGTCGTGATCCCAAACTCCTTTTCGGCACGCACCTGATGCATCTCGAGCCCCGAGTGACAGGTCGGGCATTCCGTAGCGATGACCTCGGCGCCGGCCTCTTCAGCAGCCTGCAGGATATTCAGCACAAGCTGGGTGGATGTGTCGGAGTCCGACAGAGTATGGGCACCGCCGCAGCACGCCGTCTTCAACGGAAAGTCCACGTTCTCGGCGCCCGCCGCCGCCAGCAGGTCGTCCATGAAATGGGGCTTGTAACTCGACTCCGAGCCCGGCCCCTGATCCTTCTCGGGGAAGATCTGGCGCGGGCGGGTATACATGCAGCCATAGTAATTGGCGATCTTCACGCCCTTCAGGCTCTTCGCCATCTTGGCCTTGATGCCCTCCGGTCCCAACTCCTCCATCAGCCACTCGAGCAGATGGACAGTGCGCACATCGCCCTTGTACACCGGGTCATCGGCCTTCTTGGCGAGATCTTGAACGGTCTTTAGGTGCTCTTCCGAGGTGGCGAGCTCGTACTCGGTCTTCTTCAGGTTGTGATAGCAGCCGTTGCAGGGCGCCATGACCGTGTCGTAGCCCATCTGCTCGCTGGCGATGGCGAGATTACGCGCCGACATATAGGTCTGCAGCATCGGGTGAATGTTCTTCACCTCCATCGCGCCGCAGCAGCTGTAATCCTCGAGGTTTTCCATCTTGAGGCCGAGCTTGTCGACCAGCACGCGCGTCGACTTGTCGTAGGGACCGCCGGAACCCTCGAGCGCGCAGCCGGGATAATAGGCAACTTTAGACATGGACTGCCTCCTTGGGCATGGCGCGCGCCTTGCGCGCGATCTCTTTCTGTTCGCGGACATACTCGCGCAGGACTTCGCCGGTCCGACCCCACGACTTCGTGCGCGGCTTGAATACGAGGTGCAACCCCATATGCGTGAGGAAGCCGATCGGCAAATACTTGGTCATGCGCTTGCCGATCTCGATCAGCCACGGGGGCGTCAGGGACTGGTTGGTCTTGCGAAGGAAATTGATCAAAACGCGCGTATCCTCGATGCGGCCGGTCTCATACACCTGCCCCAGAAATTCTTCATCAAATATCGAGGATCGGGTCTCGGGCGTATGCCCTTCCTCCTCGAGCCAATGCGCCAGGGCCTTCATCACCCCCTCGGGCTTGACGTCCTTCGGACAGATATTCGTGCAGCGATTGCACGATACGCAGGTCCAGATGATGTCCTTGTCCTTCAGGATGTCGTTCTTCAGTCCCAGGTTGGTAAGATAGATCCAATAGCGGGGATTGAAATCCGTGTTCTGCGCGTACACCGTGCACGAATTCGTGCACGACCCGCACTGCCAGCAACGATGCACATTCTCGCCACCTGCGAAGGTGCGGATCTGGCGCGCGAAATCCGTATCGTAGTCCGTCAGATACCGCGGCAGCACCATCGTGTTCCAGTGCCCGGACACATCGACGCCGTCCAACACCAAATTGTCGCTCGTCTGGAGCCGGTCCGCGTCGATGAGTGTCTTTTCGTGAATAGCCATGTCAGCCTTCTCTCCTCGTTGCGCTCAATGCAGCACCTTCTTCACGCGCGAGTCCGTGCGCCGCGCCGCGTCTATCCCCAAAAGCTTCTTTACCACCTCGAGCGGATCCCCTTTGCCACCGAAATCCGCGTTCAAGAGCCCCATGCCGCTCGACAGCGCGCGCATATAGTCGGCGTAGGCATGCGCCAAAAATACATCGACGATGAACTCAGGGTTTCGGTACAGGCCATTTTCCGCCATACGTTCGGCCAACCACCGCCGTCCGGCCTCGTAGATCCCGGGATCGCTTCCGAGCGGCACCTTCTCCAGGGTATCCCCGCCCTTCACGAACTCCCGCAACGCGCCGGCATGCACCGCCTGATCCCACACCCAGCGGGTCATGAGCGGGTACTGGATGGGGGCCCGGAAATGCAACATCTCCGCCCCGAGATCCGTAAGCGCACGACGCACCTTACGCTCGCCCTTGGGCGTGCCATCACTCACTACCGGCATCCCCTGTGCGAACAAAGTCAGTCGTTCCCCGAGCGGTTGCGCGCCATACAACAGATTACGCACCGCCTCGCGCACCGCCACGGCCCCATAGGCCTCGAGCGACGGCCACACACGCTTGCGTGCCGGCATCACCGTCTCGACCAAGGTCTCCAGGGCCTCGAGTCCGAAACCGTCCAGGGCCTCGCGCGCGAGCACTTTGGCAAACAACTGGTGCTTGACCTCGAGCGCCACGATGAACGGATCGATCCCGCCCTCCTCGCCCAGAATCTCCAGAAACCGCGCGAACTTCTGGGCAAACACACGCCCATCGAGCTCCACTGCGAGCGCCGTCGGTTCGACGATCTCGCCGCCGGCCTTGTTGCCGGTGGCCTCAGGCGCTCTTTTGAACCAGAGCATTCATGTCCGCGACGGCGCGCATGGCGGCCGCCGTGCCTTGCGAGATCGAGTCATCGATCGTCTCCGGGGCCAACGCCGCACCCACCGCATAAATGCCCCGGCGGGTGGTCCCGCAGGTATTCGTGTAATGCTCGGCGCGGTCGATAAACCCGTGCTTCTCGAGCCCGACACCGAACACCCGCGCGATCTCCGGGTTGTCCTCGTTCGGGTCCATACCCACTGCGTGCACGACCAAATCCATCGGGATCACGATCGGGCGCTTGACCAGCGTATCCTCGCCCTTGACGAGCAGGCGGCCATCGGGGGCGCGCGTCACCTCGGCGATACGCGCCTTGACGAACTTGGTCTTGAACTCCTCCTGCGACTTCCAGTAGAAGCGGTCCTCGTAAAGACCGAAGGTGCGGATGTCCATGTAATAGATGAACACATCCGTCGTGGGCGAAAGCTCCTTGATCTCCATCGCAAGGTTCGTCGACACCGTGCAGCAGATCTTGGAGCACCACTCGCGCCCGATCTGGCGATCCCGCGAGCCCACGCACAGAAGGATCGCGACCCGCTCGGGGACGCGACCGTCCGAGGGACACGCGACCTTGCCGGCCGCCACCATCTGCTCGACCTGGGTCGTGGTCACGACGTCCTCGAAGGTTCCAAAGCCCCACTCCGGCTTATTGATTGAGTCAAAGTGGGTGAAGCCCGTGGCCAGAATAACCGACGCGCACTCGACCGTCTTGCCATTCGACAAGGTCGCGGTGAAGTTCCCGGCCTCGCCGGCAAGCTTCGCCACCTTCGTCTCCTTGTGGATCGTGACGTGCTTCGAGTCCTCGACGCGCTTGACCATGCGACCCATGGCGTCGCGCGCCCACTCGCCAGACGGCACGAGCTTCGCGTAGCCGGACAATATCGGCGTGCCGCCGAGCTTCGCCGCCTTCTCGACCAACACAACCTGCGCGCCGCTGTCAGCCACCCCTGCCGCCGCCGCCAGCCCCGCGGGCCCGGCCCCAACCACCAGTACGGTTTTCTGCATCACTTACGCCTTGCCCCCCAAAGCCAACTCCGGATTATAGAGATATTCGATGTTGCCCTG
>JAJZZU010000213.1 GCA_021797365.1 Pseudomonadota bacterium
CGCCGCCCCATCCATGGGTCCGGATCCGCGCCCGAGGGCTCAGGGCACCTGCTCGATCATAAGCCAATGGCCATCCTCATCCTGCCCCAAGACGGCATCGGCGATGCGTCGGGGAGGGGTCCGCCCGTGCGAGCTTAGCCGGTGTTCCAGGGTCGCAAGGTCGGTGGTGGCGAGCACGGTGCGCGTCGCGGCGATGTCGGTGGCGGCCAGCGCCTGCCGGCGCCCGCGCGGCCGTTCGTAGCCGAGCAGCTCGAGATGTGGCCCCGGGGGCGAGGCGAAGAGCGTGGCCACCCGCACGCGTACTCCCGAGAGGTCGTCGAGGCGTTCCTGCTCAGGGCCGGAATTGGTCTGCCGGGTGCCGGGCGTAAGGCCGAAGACCTCCTGGTAGAAGGCCAGCGCGCGGTCACAATCGCTTACGCTCAAGGCCGTGTGGTCGATGGCATGATCTTGCGCCGGGCGCGATCCAGGCGCTTGCGACGGGATGTCCGCCGGTACCAGCAGTTCCAGAGGGTGGCCATCGGGATCACGGAATTTGTAGGCGGTCACGCCGCCGCTCGTGGGCGGGAGTGTCTGCGGTCCTGATCGCGTGATCGGCCGCCCACCGCCCTGCACGGCGCGCTGCGTAAGGCCCTCGATGTCGCGGCAGGTGATGGCGAAATGCTGAAACCAGAGGTCGTTGGCGCGACTATCCGCGGGGTAGGGTGTGGAGGGGGTGAAAAACCGCGCAAGCTCGAGGCGCGTGTCGCCAAGCGTCATGGTGAGCGACTCGAATGGGTGTCCGAGGAGCGCGGCCTGCTCGGGTGTCGCCGGGCGCGGGGCGCCGAGGGGTCTGAAACCGAGCGCGTGTTGATAGAAGGCCGTGGCGCGCGCCATGTCGTGGACGTTTAGCGCAAGCCGCGCGATGCGTGTGCCGGGTCCCGGCAGGGGCGCGCCGATCATGGTCGGATCGCCCCGCGGCGGTTCACATAGACACCCAATAGCGTCTGTCCGGCGCATAGGAACAGGCGGCTGCGCTGACGCCCGCCGAAGGCGAGATTCGCCACCGCGGTATCCGTCCGGATCTTGCCAAGCAGGGCGCCTTGCGGGTTGAGGCAATGGACGCCATCGGCGGCGCTCGTCCAGACATTTCCGTCCTCGTCGCAGCGCAGGCCGTCGGCACCGCCCGGCACCACCTCGTGGAACACCGTGGTTGCCCCCAGGCGCGTGCCGTTTTCGGTGAGCACCGCCCGGCGAATATGCCGTACCGGGTCGGCCGCGAATTGCTGGCCGGTCTCCACGATATAAAGGATGCGCTCATCCGGCGAGAAGCACAGACCGTTTGGGCCCTCGAAGTCGCCCGCCACGACCTCGAGCTCGGCGCGCGCCGGATCGAGGCGGTAGACCGCGGGCGGCTGCTCCGAGACCTGCCTGCCGCCCTCATAGTCGGTATTGATGCCATACAGGGGGTCTGTGAACCATATCGAACCGTCGCTTTTCACGACTACGTCGTTTGGCGCGTTGAGGCGCCGCCCCTGATAGTGGCTGGCCAATACCGTGATCCGGCCATCCCACTCGGTGCGTGTCACGCACCGGTTGCGATGCGAGCAGCTTATGAGGCGTCCCTCGCGATCACGCGCATGGCCGTTTTCGAACCCGCACGGGGATCGGAATACGCTGACCCCGCCGGTCTCCGACCAGCGCAGGACGCGGTCATTGGGGATGTCACTGAACACGAGGCAGTCGTGATCGGCGAACCACACCGGCCCCTCGAGCCAGCGAAAGCCCGTGCCCAGGGTCTCGATCGCGGCATTGGGAAGCACGAAGGATCGAAACGACGGATCGATGATATCGTAAGGCGCCATGTCATCAACGCCTGTGGCAGGGGCGGCATGGTATCCGGTCGCCAAGGCGCACGGTCATGAGCACCGCGGGCTCGGATCCGATCGTCCCGGACCGGTGGCCCTTGCGCCCCTTGGCGTCGGCCACGCAGTTCTGGTCCTCGCCCAGGGACAGATCACCGGGCCCCATCTCGACACGTGTCCCGTCCATGGATTCCACCCACCAGCGGCCGGTGAGCGGAACGATCCATTGTGGGGCCGGATTCTCATGCCATTCTCCGACCCAGCCCACCGGCTGGACGGTGAACACGACTGTGGCGCGCTCCTCGGGCTGGGCATCGTTCCATTGCGCCGCGGCCCCGCCTATACCCTTCAGGGAGAAACGATCGAGAACGCAGCGGTCCTGGTGACTCACACCCTGTTTATCGGTCCAGATATGCCAGTATCCGACCTGTGGCGTATCGCTGGTGTCCGTGGGGCTTTGGTGGGCGGATTGTTTTTCAGGGGCTGAGGGTGGCATGGCAACCTCCATTCAAGAACCGTGGCGTGTGCTTGCCTTGGGGGCAACCTGTGCCGCGGTGTGCGCGCCGGGCAGCGCGTGATGCGCCGCCGGTGCGGGCACGGCCAGGGATCCCGCAACAACCAGCAAGAGCCCGCCAACGAGACCGAAGTTTTTCAGGAAATCCCAGAAATGGGCGGCACCTTCGGCATTTCCACCGGACCAGAACCCGGGAAATTGCCAGAAGGGATGAAAAAGAATGGCGGTGGCCACGCAAAAGGCGGACAGCACCAGGGATGCGATCACAGGATGCCACAAAATCACGATGCACACAGGTGTCGTAAATTCAATGATGATGCCGGCAATCAGCATGGCCCGCGCACCCCCCAGGGGCGAGGATTCGGCTTGTTCCATGGCCGTGTCCCAGTGCACGATCTTGTCGAGCCCGCTGAACGGGAACAAGACGACAAGGCATACGCGCGCCACGATCGCAAGTGCACTCATAACCGTCTCCGGACGACTTTGTGGGTAGGGGTGCGCGTCGCCATCGTGCCTAACCCAGCCGCGCCATGATGCCATCGGCCACGCGTAAGGCGTTGGCGATTATCGTAAGGGTGGGATTGACCGCGCCTATGGAGGGAAAGAAGCTCGCATCGGCCACATAAAGATTGTCGATCTCGTGCGCCTTGCAGTCGATGTCGAGGACCGAGGTCGCGGGATCGGTCCCAAAGCGCAGGGTCCCGGCTTGGTGGGCCGTGCCGGCTATGGGGATGTCCTTCCCGAGATAGAGACTACGCTCCATAAGGAGCGGATGGACATCAACGGACTTAAGGAGCCGCTTTAGCTGTTGGCGCAGGCCGTGATGGGCCTCCATATTGTTTTGCGTAAGATCCAAAACCGTGCGCTCCCCATCGTAGAATACCCGGTTTTCCGGGCGCGGCAGGTCTTCGCTCGACAGCCAAAAGCTCAAGCTGCGTTCGGCGAGCGCCTCGAAGGGCGCCTTCGGCAGCCAATTCAGCCACTCCGGGAGTACCTCACCCTGGACCTGGGCCGGGTGGGTCTTGGCGAGCATCTGGATGAGGCCGAGCGGATAGTCTTGATCGGGACCACGCACGTAGAAATCGCTGATTGCGAGCGTCTTTTGAAAAATCGTGCGGTTGGGATGGCGCAGGAGGGCCATGAGTACCGATTGATTGTGGCGCATGTAATTGCGCCCCACCTGCCCGGAGCCATTGGCCAGGCCGTTTGGGTGGTGGTCGCTTGCGGAACGTAGGAGCAGCAAGGCGCTAGACAGCGCCCCACAGGCGACGACGACGATATCGGCGCCATATTCTTCATGGCGCCCCTCGCGAGTTACGTGGACCTTGGCGATCGTGCGTCCCGAGCTGTCAGTCTCGAGTCGCGACACATAGGCCCCGGTGAGGAGTGTCAGATGGTCCGGGTAGGCGGCCAGGGCGGGATCGACACAAATGACCTGGGCGTCGGCCTTGCCATTGGTGGGGCAGGGAAATCCGTCGAAGGCCTCGCAGCGGATGCACGGGCTCGTGGGTGATGCCACCCCATCCTTTTCGTCTAGCAGAATTCCGAGCGGGAGGTGGAAGGGGTGGGCGCCGGCGCGGCGCAGATCCTCCGCGAGGGCGGCGATTTCCGGTTCGTGCGCGACCGGTGGGAACGGGTAGGGGTCGCTCGCCGGTGGTTCGTTCGGGTCCTCGCCGCGCACGCCATGGACATGGAACAACCGTTCGGCACGGGTGTAGTAGGGTTCGAAGGCCGCGTAGGGCAGGGGCCAGGGTGGCGATAGGCCGTCCGGGTAGGAGATTTCCTCGAAATCGCATTCGCGCAGACGAAACAGTGCCGCGCCGTAGACCTTCGAGTTGCCACCCACGAAATAGTGCAGCCCCGGGTGGAAGGTTCGGCCATCGGCCCCGTACCAGGTCTCTTTGGCCTGGTATTTGGCCTCGACGAATACCGCCTTGGCGTCCCAGTTTTGCGGAGAGCGTTTCAGGTAGTCGCCGCGCTCCAGCAGCAAGACGCGCTTCCCGCGTGCGGCCGCCTCGCGGGCCACCGAGCCGCCCCCCGGGCCGCTGCCTATGACGATAAGATCGTAATGGTCGTGCGCCGCCATGTCGATGGTATCCTTCCAGGTACCAGTGGCAAGCGTAACACATTAGGCGGCCGGCTGGGATCGGCCATTTATCATGGGTGCGAGATGCGCGGCACCACCCCCAGTACCGGATACCGCGGTGCGGCAGGCGCGTGTCAATGCCGGCTACCCGCGGGGGCGGCCGCTTGCCGGTCCGTGGCGCGTCAAGTGTCCGTCAGTTCCATGAGTATTATACGGGGAGACAGCATGCAGCTCTATGACGGTCCGCGGCCGAATCCGCGCGCGGTGCGCATGATGATGCACGAGAAGGGCCTTAAGATCCCGCGGGTGGATCTCGACATCGACGGCGGTGAAAACCGCAGGCCCCCGTTTGTCGATGGTAACCCGAGCGGACAGGTGCCGGTCCTCGTGCTTGATGACGGGACGTTTCTTGCCGAGAGCGGGGCGATCATGCAGTATCTGGAGGAAAAATATCCCGATCCGCCGTTGATAGGGGCCACGGCCGAGGAGCGGGCCGTGACCCGCATGTGGTTGCGCCGTGTCGAGCGGCGCGTCACCGAACCTTTTTATCATGAAGCGCCGTAAAACCCCGCCATCATTGTGGGCCGTACATTGTAGGCCGGATGGCCTATGGCCCATCAGGGCGGGGATATCAGGCGCCCTGGCGTGTTTTCGGCCATCATTCCCGTCATGTTTCACGCCACCAAGATCCGTCTCTACCCCAACGCCGCGCAGCAAGACCTCATCGCCCGGCAATTGGGGTGTGTGCGCTTCGTGTGGAACAAGGCCCTGGATGTGAAGAAGGTGGCGTGGAGGGAGCGGCGGGAGTCGCTCTCCATCCATACCCTGATTACGATGTTGCCGGTGTGGAAGGCTG
>JAJZZU010000214.1 GCA_021797365.1 Pseudomonadota bacterium
ATTGCCGGCCGCATGGCCGGTGGTAGTGCTGATCTGATGCAGTACGGTCTTGCGAATCTCCGCGATGCGCTGATGCAAGCGCGCGATTGTGGCCTTCTGTTGCTTCCAGTTGGCCGAGAACTTCACTGACCAACGAGAGTCGACGCCAGATCCCCTTAGTCCCAGGACAGCGCCCCGCCGGTCTGATACTCCGTCACGCGTGTCTCGAAGAAATTCTTCTCCTTCTTCAGGTCGAGGACCTCGCTCATCCACGGGAAGGGATTGGTTGCACCCTCATACTGGACGGGCAGGCCGATCTGCTGGCAACGCCGATTGGCGATGAATTTGAGGTAATCGTCGAACATGGCGGCATTCAGACCGAGAACCCCCCGCGGCATGGTGTCGACCGCATAGCGGTACTCGAGTGCCACCGCCTGCTTTATGAGGTCGACCACTTCGTTCTGAAAGGCCTCGGTCCAGAGCGCTGGGTTTTCGATCTTGATCTGGTTGATGAGATCGATGCCGAAGTTCAAGTGCATGGATTCGTCGCGTAATATGTACTGGAACTGCTCGCTCGCACCCATCATCTTGTTGCGCCGGCCGAACGACAGCATCTGCACGAAGCCGACATAGAAGAAGATGCCCTCCATGATCACGTAGTAGCCGATCAGGTTGCGCAGGAAGCGCCGGTCATTCTCTTCGGTACCCGTCGAGAAGTTGGGATTCATGAGTTCGCGGGTGAACTGGAGCTCGAACACGTCCTTGTCCGATATACACGCCACTTCGCGGTACATATTGAAGATCTCGCCTTGATCGAGGCCGAGGCTTTCCACGATGTGCTGATAGGCGTGTGTGTGCAGCGCCTCCTCGAAGGCCTGTCGAAGCAGGTACTGCCGGCATTCCGGATTGGTAATGTGCCGATAGATCGCCAGCACGAGGTTGTTGGCCACGAGCGAGTCGGCGGTCACGAAGAAGCCGAGATTGCGCTTTATGATGGTGCGCTCGTCCGGGGTGAGCCCGTTGGGGTCCTTCCAGGTCGCGATGTCGCGCGACATATTCACCTCTTGCGGCATCCAGTGGTTCGCGCAGGCATCCAGGTACTTCTGCCACGCCCACTGATACTTGAAGGGCACGAGCTGATTGACATCGGCCTGGCAGTTGATGATGCGCTTGTCGTCGACCTGGACCCGTCCCGACCCGATCTTCAGGTCCTCGAGTCCGGTGACGCCCCCTTGAGGGGCATTGGCCGTGGCCGGTGTGCCGTCAAAATCCAGCATGTTTTCCTCCTGATTTATTGGCATGCCTCGCACTGTGGGTCATTGATAGCGCAGGCCTTGGGGGCCTCGGGCGCCGAACCGCGTACTGCGTTCAAGGCCCCATCGTTTAGCGTCGACTTCTCCACCGAGGTGGCGCCCAGAGTGCGCAGGTAATATGTGGTCTTCAGGCCCTTTTCCCACGCCAACATATACATGTCGGACAACTTCCGCCCCGACGGTTCCGCCATGTAGAGATTCAGGCTCTGTGCCTGATCGATCCACTTCTGGCGGCGCGACGCGGCCTCGATGAGCCAGCGCGGCTCGATCTCGAAGGCGGTGGCGTACAGGGCCTTGAGGTCGTCTGGCAGGCGGTCTATGCCGCGCACGCGCCCGTTGTAATACTTGAGGTCATTGACCATCACCGGGTCCCACAGGCCGCGCTCTTTCAGGTCGCGAACCAGATGTTCGTTTAGGACCGTGAACTCGCCGGACAAGTTCGACTTCACAAACAGGTTCTGGTAGGTCGGTTCTATGCTTTGCGCGACCCCGGCGATATTCGAGATCGTGGCGGTCGGCGCTATCGCCAGACAGTTCGAGTTGCGCATCCCATGCTGCGCTATCGCCTCGCGGACTGGCGTCCAGTCGAGCTCGACGCCCCGGTCCATGGACAGCGATCCGCCACGCGCCTCCTCCACGAAGGCGATGCTGTCTATGGGCAGGATCCCCTGACTCCACAGCGATCCCTCATAGCTCGGATAGGTGCCGCGCTCCTTGGCAAGCTCGGTGGAGGCGAGGATCGCATAGAAGCTGACCGCCTCCATGGACCGGTCGGCGAAGGTCATTGCTGCGTCCGAGCCATATGGCAGGCGCAGTTTGTAGAGCGCGTCCTGGAAGCCCATGAGCCCGAGACCGACCGGCCGATGGCGCAGATTGGAGGCACGCGCCTGGGGCACCGAGTAATAGTTGATGTCGATGACGTTGTCGAGCATGCGCATGGCGGTGCGCACCGTGCGCCCGAGTTTCGCCATATCCATGCCGCCCTCATTGCCGACGTGGGCTGCGAGGTTCACAGAGCCCAGGTTGCAGACCGCAATCTCCTGGTCGGAGGTATTGAGCGTGATCTCGGTGTTCTTCGTGATCAGGCCGTTGACGGTCCACGCATGGGTCGGCGAGTCCACCATGAGGCAGTATGCGTCCTCATTGGGGAGCGGCGTGAGCCTGGTGAACGTCGCATAGCCGCGCTGCTTGTCGCTCACATGCGGGCTGTCGCCATGGTTCAACGGGAAGTCTTCCTCGCCCACCTGAAGTACGGACGCGGCTATCGCATGGCCTTCGCTGCTGCTTATGATCAGACGGAAGAGCGAATGCCGCCAGTAGGCCTTATCGATCTGCTGGATATGCGTCTCGACGCCGAGGTTGGCCCACACGATCTGCAGGCTTTCGATGAACGGCTGGTCGTAGGAGGCCAGGGTGAGATTCTTGATCATCCCGTTCCCGGCCTGATAGAGGCCGCGCAGGTAGGCTGTTACCGTCTCCTTGTCGCCCTTCCAGATGAGCTCCGGGATGCCGACGTGCGCATGATCGCGCTCGTCGTGGGTCTCGTGCCAGGACTCATGGGTCTCTCCGGTCTCGTGCGAGACCGCCACCATGCGCGCCTTGCCGATATAGGCAAAGCGCGTCGCCTCGAGTTCGGTCACCATGCGATGCCGGCCGTAGGCGCTGCTCGCGGTCATGAGCCCTATCACGAAGGCGATCTCGGGGTTGTGCATGGGCCCGAACAGTCCTTCGCGTTGCTGAACGAGCAGGCGGTCTCCGGGCTTCAAGTGCTGCGCCTCGACCCAGCCGCGGTCCTTCACCCATACCTTGTGGTCCGGTGTGACCTTGTGGCGGTAGCCCTCCGCGGTTTCTATACGGACGATCGGCGCATTGGGTCGCGGCCGCAACATCTCCGAGGCATCGTAGACCCCGTCAAGCCCGACGACCCGGTTCTTACCGCCCAGGGTATAAAGCTCGCCCACGGTCAGTAAACCGCGATCGGTCACCACCCGCTGGTCGGCGGTCATGCAGCATAGATTGGAGCTGTGGACCACCCCCCTGTGGCGCTGAGGGCTGCGCAGATTGCAGGGGTCCTTGAAGGTAAGCCACGGGTGGCCCGTCTCAAACAGCATCGACAGCATCTTGCGCCACAGATCGAGCGCCCGGACCTTCTTGAAGAGCTTCAGTTCGCCGCGCGCCGCGCGCTCCTCGTGGCGTTCATAAGCCGCCCGGAACGCCGCACCGTAGACATCGTGCAGGTCGGCGGTGTCCGACGGCGAAAACAGCGTCCATTCGGCGCCCGCGCGTACCCGCTCCATGAACAGGTCCGGTATCCAGTTCGCGGTGTTCATGTCGTGGGTGCGCCGCCTGTCATCGCCGGTGTTCTTGCGCAGCTCGAGGAATTCCTCGATGTCCAGATGCCAGGTCTCGAGATAGGCGCAGACCGCGCCCTTGCGTCGGCCACCCTGATTGACCGCCACGGCGGTATCGTTGGCGACCTTGAGGAACGGGATCACGCCCTGTGATTTGCCGTTGGTGCCCTTGATGCGCGCCCCCAAGGCCCGCACGCGCGACCAGTCATTACCCAGTCCGCCTGCGTATTTCGATAGCAACGCGTTATCCTTGATGGCGCTATAGATGCCATCCAGGTCGTCCGAGACCGTCGTGAGGTAGCACGACGACAACTGCGAACGCAGCGTGCCGGCATTGAACAGGGTTGGGGTCGACGACACGAAATCAAAGGTCGACAGGACCTCATAGAATTCGATGGCGCGCGTCTCCCGGTCCACCTCGTTCAAGGCAAGCCCCATGGCCACGCGCATCCAAAACGCCTGCGGTAGTTCAATACGTCGCTCTTCACGGTGCAGGAAGTAGCGGTCATACAGGGTCTGGAGACCGAGATACGTGAAATTCAGGTCACGATCGGCCTTCAGTGCCTGCCCGAGGCGCGTGCCGTCAAATTCGGTCAGCCGCGGGTCGATGAGTTCCGCCTCCACCCCTTCGCGGATGAAGGCCTGAAAGTATTCCGCGTATTCGCCGCGCATTTCGCCATGGGTCACTGACCGGCCGAGCACCTCGCGCCGCAATACATCGAGCAGCAGGCGCGCGGTCACATAGGTGTAGTTCGGTTCCGTCTCCACCAGCGCCCGGGCGCTCAGGATCGCCGACTGCATGACATCGCGTTCGTCGACTCCGTCGAACAGGTTGCGGAGCAGGGCCTGGAGTACTGCGTCGGCCGAGACCTCGCGCAGGCCGCTGCAGGCCTCATCGATTACCGCCTTGAGCCGGGCCCGGTCGAGCGGCACGCTGCGTCCATCGGCGGTACGGACGTGAATCTCGGGTTCCTGCGCCGTGGCCTGGGCGCTGGCGCGCGCCTGGGCGCGCTGTTCGCGGTAGAGGACGTAGCGCCGGGCGGTCTCGTGGTGACCGTTGCGCATGAGCGCAAGCTCGACCTGATCCTGGATGTCCTCGATGTGCACGGTGCCGCCGCCGGGGAGCCGGCGCGTCAGCGCGGCGATGACCTGGTCTGTGAGTCCCGCTACGATCTCGCGCACGCGCGTCGAGGCCGCCCCTGAGTTGCCCTCGGTCGCCAGAAAGGCCTTGGTGATGGCGATCGCGATTTTGGAGGGGTCAAACCGCGTGGCATGCCCGTTGCGGCGAATGACGCGTAGGCCGTTTTCGACGACCGCCGTGCCTGGGGAAGCCTGTGACGATTGCGCGTAATCCATGGGGCCAGGTCTCCTTGGGGAAAGCGAATACGAGGTCAGGAGTCTACTGCAAGCGAGCGGCCTTGATCAACATCAACAACAAGATGTTGGGAATAAATTTAGCCTAATGCACAAGACCTAGCCCGCCGGTCCGCTATCGCCCGGGGCTGGGCGGCAGCCGCCGGGCGATGAGCGGCGTCCTCGGCTTAGAGCAGGGTCTTGAACAAAAATTCCGGGCAGGCGAACGCCGCCTGATGGATGCCGGCGTTGTAGTAGCGGGTGGCGAAGGCGCGTTCGTGGCAGGCC
>JAJZZU010000215.1 GCA_021797365.1 Pseudomonadota bacterium
GGCGACAACGTCCGGCTCACGATCAGCCTCATCAGTCCGATCGCCATGGAGGAAGGCCTGCGGTTTGCCATCCGCGAGGGCGGTCGTACGGTGGGTGCGGGCGTGGTGTCGAAGATACTTGAGTAGGGACCATGGCCAACCAAAAGATCAGAATTCGTCTCAAGGCCTTCGATCATAGGCTTATCGATCGCTCGGCTTCGGAAATCGTCGATACCGCGAAACGGACCGGCGCCATCGTCAAGGGCCCAATCCCGCTGCCGACCAAGATCGAACGGTACACCCTGTTGCGTTCGCCGCACGTGGATAAGAGCTCGCGCGATCAGTTCGAGATTCGCACGCATAAGCGGATCATGGACATCATCGAGCCTACGGAGAAGACGGTGGACGCGCTTCTCAAGTTGAATCTCGCAGCCGGCGTGGATGTCGAGATCAAGGTCAGTTAGGAGCGGTCATGGCACTCGGAATAGTGGGCAAGAAGATTGGCATGAGCCGTGTGTTTGCCGCCGACGGCACGGTGGCGCCGGTGACGGTGGTGGCCGTCGAGCGCAACCATGTGGCGCAGATCAAGGACGTCGCGACCGACGGTTACCGTGCGGTGCAGATAGCCGCCGGCACGCGCCGACCCTCGCGGGTCACCAAGGCACAGGCCGGGCATTTCGCGAAAGCGAAGATCGAGCCGGCGGCAAGCCTGTGGGAGTTTCGCCTGGGGGCGGACGAAGGCCAGGGTCTGGAGGTGGGCGCGGAGGTGCGCGTCGATATCTTTGCCGAAGGCCAAAAGGTGGACGTGCAGGGCACGACCATCGGTAAGGGTTTCGCGGGAGTCATAAAGCGCCATCACTTCGGCGGCGGGCGGGCATCGCATGGTAACTCGCTATCGCACCGCGCGCCCGGCTCCATCGGTCAGCGCCAGACCCCGGGGCGGGTGTTTCCCGGCAAGAAGATGGCAGGCCACCTGGGGGCCAAGACCCGTACACAGCAAAATCTCGTGGTGGTGCGGGTGGATGCCGAGCGCAACATGCTGCTGATTCGCGGCGCGGTCCCGGGATCGGCGGGCTCGGATGTGGTGGTGCGGCCGGCGGTGAAGGCCGGTAAGGCGGAGGCCAAGCAATCATGAAGATGACGGTAGTGAAGGCCTCCGGCGGTACCGAGGAAATGGAGGTTTCGGACGATGCCTTCGCGGTGCCCTTCAAGGAGCATCTCGTGCATCAGATCGTCGTCGCCTATCAGGCCGGCGGGCGCGCGGGTACGCGCGCGCAAAAGAACCGTTCGGCGGTGAGCGGCAGCACGCGCAAGCCCTGGTCGCAGAAAGGCGGCGGGCGTGCGCGCGCGGGCAATATCCGCAGTCCGATATGGCGCGGCGGCGGCAAGACCTTCCCGGCAGCGACCCAGGATTTCAGCCAGAAGGTCAACAAGAAGATGCGGCGCGCGGCGCTGCGCTCGATCATGTCGGAATTGATCCGTCAGGATCGGCTGATCACCGTCGACGAGATGCACACCGGTCCCAAGACCAAGGAACTCCTGGCGCGCCTCGCGGGGTTTGGCATCAACGGACGTTCGCCGGACGTGCTGATCATCGCCGAGAGCGCCGATGACGGCCTGGCGCTGGCGGCACGCAACCTGTACCGCGTCGCCGTGCGGCCGAGCGACCGGGTGGATCCGGTGTCGTTGATTGCGCACGACAAGGTGCTCATGACCGTCGGGGCCGTGAGGAAGCTTGAGGAGATGCTGGCATGACGGCCGATATTTATGGAGTTTTGCTCGCGCCGCACGTCTCGGAGAAGGCGACGCGACTTGCCGAGAAGCATCGGCAGTTTGTGTTTCGCGTGCGCAAGGATGCCACCAAGGCCTCGGTGAAGGCGGCCGTCGAGAAGTTTTTCAAGGTCGAGGTCGCCGATGTACGGGTGACGGTCTTGAAGGGTAAGGCCAAGGGTGGCAAGAACCCCGGGCGGCGATCGGACGTGAAAAAGGCCTATGTGGCCTTGAAGCCCGGTTTTGATATCCAGTTTGGGACGGGGCAATAGGGGGAAGTATGCCAGTCGTCAAGGTAAGACCCACGTCCGCGGGACGCCGCGGCCTCGTCAAGGTAGTCCACCCGGATCTCCATAAGGGCGCGCCGTATGCCGGGCTCGTGGAGAAGAAGGCCAAGATCGATGGCCGCAACAACAACGGGCGGGTATCCGTGCGTCACCGGGGCGGGGCCCACAAGCGGCATTACCGGCTCATCGATTTCCGGCGCGACAAGGACGGGATCGCGGCGCGCGTCGAGCGCCTGGAGTACGACCCGAACCGCAGCGCGCACATCGCGCTCATGTTATATGCCGACGGTGAACGGCGCTATGTGATCGCCGCCAAGGGCCTGGAGATCGGTCAGGAGATCCTGTCGGGCAGCGATGCGCCGATACGGGCGGGCAACTGCCTGCCGTTGCGGAACATCCCGGTGGGCACGACCGTGCATTGCGTGGAGCTCAAGGTCGGGCGCGGCGCGCAGATCGGGCGCTCGGCCGGGGCGTCGCTGCAGTATGTGGCGCGCGAAGGGGATTACGCCCAGCTGCGACTGCGGTCCGGCGAGGTGCGCAAGGTCCATGTGGAGTGCCGCGCAACGATCGGCGAGGTTGGCAACGGCGAGCATTCGTTGCGCAAGCTCGGCAAGGCCGGGGCGTCGCGGTGGCGCGGTATCCGGCCGACCGTGCGCGGCGTGGCCATGAACCCGGTCGACCATCCGCATGGTGGCGGCGAGGGGCGGACGTCCGGCGGGCGCCACCCGGTAAGCCCGTGGGGCACGCCGACCAAGGGTTATAGGACACGAGTCAACAAGCGGACCGACGGCATGATCGTGCGTCGTCGGTACCAGAAGTAACTGAAAAGTGTGAGGGCGCACCGTGCCACGTTCGATTAAGAAGGGACCGTTTCTCGACGACCATCTGGCCAGGAAAGTCGGTGAGGCGCAGAGGACCGGGAACAAGAAGCCGATCAAGACCTGGTCACGCCGCTCGACGATCATGCCGGATTTCATCGGGCTTACGATCGCCGTGCATAACGGGCGCCAGCACGTCCCGGTGCTGATCTCGGACAACATGGTCGGGCATAAGCTAGGCGAGTTCGCGGCCACGCGCACCTTCAAGGGCCATACCGCGGACAAGAAGGCATCCGGAGGCTGATGATGGCGACCAAGGCAGTGTTGAAGAACGTGCATGTGTCGCCGCAGAAGGGGCGATTGGTGGCGGACCTCGTGCGTGGCCTGCCGGTGGGGCGGGCGCTCGAGGTGTTAGCGTTCAGTCCAAAGAAGGCGGCGCGCATCGTGAAAAAGGTGCTGGAGTCGGCGATTGCCAATGCCGAGAACAACGAGGGTGCGGACGTCGACGAACTCAAGATCTCGGAGATCCAGATCAACGGGGCCTCGTCCATGAAGCGTTTTCATGCCCGCGCGAAGGGCCGCGGGGCGCGGATATTGAAGCGCACCAGCCACATCAGCGTCACGGTCGCAGCGAGCGGGGGGAATTGAGATGGGGCAAAAGATCAATCCGATCGGGATGCGGCTTGGGATCGTCAAGGATTGGACGGCGAAGTGGTACGCGCATCGTGGGGCGTACGCCGCCAATATCCGCGCCGACGTGGAGCTGCGCGCGTGGTTGAAGGCCAAGCTTTCGCATGCCGCGGTGAGCTCAATCATCATTCAGCGTCCAGCGCAGAGCGTGACCATCACCATCCGCACGGCGCGGCCGGGGATCGTGATCGGCAAGAAGGGCGAGGATATCGAACGCATGCGCCAGGAGCTCGCGAAGCTGGCGGGCGTGCCCGTGCAGTTGAACGTCGAGGAGATCCGTAAGCCTGAGCTCGACGCCGCGCTGGTCGCGGAAAATATCGCGCAGCAGCTCGAAAAGCGCATCATGTTCCGCCGCGCCATGAAGCGTTCGGTGACCAACGCCATGCGGCTTGGGGCATTGGGCGTGAAGATCATGTGTGCCGGGCGTCTGAACGGTGCCGAGATCGCGCGTACCGAATGGTATCGCGAGGGGCGCGTGCCTCTTCATACGCTGCGTGCGGATATCGATTACGGGGTGGCCGAGGCGCATACGACGTATGGCGTAATCGGCATCAAGGTGTGGATCTTCAAGGGCGAGATCTACGGGCAGATGAACGCCGCGGACGCGGAGACGGAGGGGAAGAAGGCCACGGCCTGATTCCGGTGAACGCATGCTGCAGCCAAAGAGAACGAAGTTTCGTAAGCAACACAAGGGCCGCAACCGCGGGCTCGCTTCGCGCGGCAACAAGGTGAGTTTCGGCGAGTTTGGACTGAAGGCCATGGGGCGCGGGCGACTGACATCGCGTCAGATCGAGGCCGCGCGGCGGGCGTTGACACGCTCCATCAAACGCGGCGGCCGGGTCTGGATCCGCGTGTTTCCCGACAAGCCGATCTCGAAGAAGCCGCTCGAGGTGCGCATGGGTAAAGGAAAAGGTAACCCGGAGTACTGGGTGGCGCTGATCCAGCCCGGCAAGGTGCTCTATGAGATGGAAGGGGTGAGTGAGGCCGTGGCGCGCGATGCGTTTCGTTTGGCGGCCGCGAAGTTGCCGATGCAGACCGCGTTCGTGGCGCGGCAAGTGGCCTAAAGAGGGGCGGTTATGGACCTGAAAGAGATGCGGGCGGCGTCGGTCGAGGAGCAGCGCAAGGAGCTCGAGGCGTTGCGGGAAAGACAGTTTGCGTTGCGTATGCAAAGCGCCACCGGGCAGATTCGTAACGTGAGCGAGATCGCGAAGGTGCGCCGGGATATCGCGCGGATGTTGACGGTTATGCAGCAGGCGGGGAGCCGATAGGCCATGACGGAAACGACAGTGGAGAAGCCCGCGCGTACGGCGACCGGCCGGGTGACGAGCAGCAAGATGGACAAGACGATCACGGTGCTGATCGAGCGGCGGACGCCACACCCGGTATATGGGAAGTTCGTGCGCCGGAGCACCAAGTTGCATGCGCATGATGAGAATAATGAGGGCCAGGAAGGCGATCTGGTCTTGGTGGAGCAGTGCCGTCCGCTTTCGAAGACCAAGACCTGGCGGCTCGTGCGGGTGTTGGACCGTCCGGCTGTTGTATAGGGTCTTTGGGACCGGGTAAATCGATGTTATGATGGCGGGCTACGCAGTGCGCGCCTAACGGAAGGAACACCATGATTCAGATGCAAAGCGTGCTGTCCGTCGCGGACAATAGTGGCGCCAAGAAGGTGCA
>JAJZZU010000216.1 GCA_021797365.1 Pseudomonadota bacterium
GATCGAGCGAGATCAGCACGAAGATCAGGACGATGGCCAACACCGCGATAAAGGGCACCCGCCCCTTTAAGTCGATGTGCTTGAAGCTATGGTAGCGGATATTGCTGACCATCGCCGCACCGATCAAGACGGTAACGGCCAAGGCCGTGGCGCGTAGCCACAGCGGCGGCGCACCATAACCTTGCAGGACCCACACCAGACCGGTAACGACCGCCGCCGCCGCTGGACTCGGTAAACCATGGAACGACAGTCGCCGGTCCGTGCTGGTCTGAATATTGAAGCGCGCCAGACGCAAGGCGGCAGCCGCCGAGTAGATGAAGGCCGCCAGCCAGCCGAGCTTGCCGAGCCCCGAGAGCCCCCATTCATAGACAACCAGCGCCGGGGCAAGCCCGAACGACACCATGTCCGACAGGCTGTCATACTGTGCCCCGAAATCGCTCTCGGTGTGCGTCCAGCGCGCCACCCGCCCGTCCAGCCCGTCCATGACCATGGCGATGAACACCGCCACGGCCGCGTGCCAGAACTCGCCCTTCATGGCCTGCACGATGGCATAAAAGCCGGCGAAGAGCGCCGCCGTCGTAAAGAGATTCGGCAGGATATAGATACCCTTGCGCTTGTCTTCCATCATCGCGCCCCTCACTGAACGCGCGGGTCTCGACCCGCGAGACGGGCCAGGACCTGCGATCCGGCCTTTACCTTATCGCCCAAGGCGACCTCGGGATGCGCCCCCGGCGGCAGATAGACATCGACGCGCGAGCCGAAGCGGATGAATCCATACCGCCTTCCCCGGTCCACCACCTCGCCCTCGCCCACATAGCAGAGGATGCGCCGCGCGATCAGGCCTGCAACCTGCACGACCACGACATCGTCTCCGCCCGCGGTCGTGATCCAGAGCGCGTTGCGCTCATTATGCTCCGAGGCCTTGTCCAAGGATGCATTCAAAAAACGTCCTGGACTGTACCAGCGGCGCCGAACCTGTCCGGCGACCGGCAGACGATTGGAGTGGACGTTGAAGACATTCATGAAGATGCTGCATTTGATGGCCGGCCGCTTCAGGTACGGGTCCTCGGCCGGACCCACCATGATGACGCGCCCGTCGGCCGGACATAAGACCGCGTCTTGACCCTCGGCCAAGACGCGACGCGGGTCTCGAAAAAACTGTAGCACAAAAACCGCAAACAGCCATAAGGGTAGGGCCACCCAAGGCCCCCACCCCCATGTAACGAGCACGGCGGCGGCCATGGCCAGGGCGATATGCCCCCACCCTTCGCGCGCCAAAAGAGGGGGCGATGCCGCCCCCTCACTGACCGTCTGCGACAAAGGGATGCTCAATTTTTCTCTTTGTCGACGATCTTGTTGGCCCCGATCCACGGCATCATGCCGCGCAGGCGCTCGCCGACCGCCTCGATCGGATGTTGGGCGGCCTTGGCGCGCAACTCCGGGAAGCGCTTGCCACCGGTCTCGTTTTCGGCCACCCACTCGCGCGCGAACTGACCTGACTGGATCTCGCCCAGGATGCGCTTCATCTCGGCCTTGGTCGCCTCGTTCACGACCCGCGGACCGCGCGTGAGATCGCCGTACTCGGCGGTATTCGATATCGAATACCGCATGTTGGCGATACCGCCCTCATACATGAGGTCCACGATCAGCTTCAGTTCGTGCAGGCACTCGAAATAGGCCATCTCCGGGGCATAGCCGGCCTCGGTCAGGGTCTCGAAACCGGCCTGCACCAACGAGGTCACGCCGCCACACAGCACCGCCTGCTCCCCGAACAGATCGGTCTCGGTCTCTTCCTTGAAGGTGGTGGCGATGACGCCGGCACGCGCCCCGCCGATGGCCGCGGCATATGAGAGCGCCAACGCCTGGCCCTGGCCGGAGGCGTCCTGACTCACCGCGATAAGGCAGGGGACACCGCCGTTTTGGGTAAAGGTGGAGCGTACCAGATGACCCGGACCCTTGGGGGCTATCATGATGACATCCATGTCCGCGCGGGGCTTTATGCGCCCGAAATGGATGCTAAAGCCGTGCGCGAAGGCCAGCGCCACGCCTTTTTTCAGGTGCGGCTCCATCTTCTCGTAGATCCCGGCCTGCAACTCGTCGGGGGCCAGGATCATGACCAGGTCCGCGTCCTTGACGGCCTCTTCCACGGGCTTTACGGTAAGCCCCGCACGCGTCGCCTTGGCGGCCGAGGGCGAACCCGCACGCAAGCCCACCACCACATCGACACCGGAGTCCTTGAGGTTGTTGGCATGCGCATGGCCTTGCGAACCATAGCCTATGATCGCCACCTTCTTCTTGCGAATGAGGCTAAGGTCGGCGTCCTTTTCGTAATACACTTGCATGCGTTGTCCTCGCCCGGCGCAACCGGGCCATTATCAGGTTGAAAGTCAGGGTGCGTCGGGAATGCAGGCGCCGTTACCGCGGGCGATACCGATGACCCCAGAGCGCACCACCTCCAGAATCCGCCGTGGCTGCAGAATCGAGATAAAGGCGTCCAGCTTGCTGCCGTCACCGGTCAGTTCGATGGTATAGGCGCGATCCGTTACATCTATTATACGCCCCCGGAAGATATCCGACAGACGTTTGATCTCATCACGCTCGCCGCCCTCGGCACGCACCTTGATAAGCAGCATCTCGCGCTCAATGCGCTCATTATCTGTCAAATCGACGAGCTTCACCACGTCCACGAGCTTGTTCAGCTGCTTGCGGATCTGATCCACCACGCCCTCGGATCCGCTCGTGACAAGCGTCATGCGCGACAGGCTCGGATCCTCGGTCGGCGCCACCGTGAGCGAGGCGATATTGTAGCCACGCGCCGAGAACAGTCCGGCAACACGCGACAAGGCGCCCGCCTCGTTCTCCAGAAGTATGGAAATGATGTGGCGCATCACGCGAGTTCGCGATCTGTCGCCAGATGCATCTCGTGGTGACCGGCTCCGGCCGCGATCATGGGGTAGACGTTCTCCGTCTGGTCGGTGATGAAATCGAGGAACACCAGCCGGTCATGCTGGCCGAGCGCCTCCTTCAAGGCAGCCTCCACGTCGTGGGGCTTGTCGATGCGCAGGCCTGCGTGCCCGTAGCTCTCGGCAAGCTTCACGAAGTCCGGCAAGGCCTCCAGATAGGAGTGCGAATAGCGGCTCTGATAGAAGAATTCCTGCCACTGACGGACCATGCCCATGTAGCGGTTGTTCAGATTGACGATCTTTAGCGGCAAATCGTACTGCTTGCAGGTCGACAACTCCTGTATGCACATCTGTATGCTGGCCTCGCCGGTGACGCAGGCGACCGTGGCGTCGGGATGCGCGAACTGCACACCGATCGCCGCCGGCAGTCCGAAGCCCATGGTGCCGAGCCCTCCGGAATTGATCCACCGCCGCGGCTTGTCGAACTTATAGAACTGCGCCGCCCACATTTGGTGCTGGCCCACATCGGAGGTGATGAAGGCGTCGCCCTGCGTGAGTCGGTAGAGGGTCTCCAGCACGAATTGGGGCTTTATGACCTCGGTATTGGCGCGATCGTATTGGAGACATTGGCGCGCGCGCCACTCCTCGATCTTGCGCCACCAGGCACCAAGCGCCGCCTTGTCCAAACGGCTGCCGGTCGCCTTCAGGGCAGCAAGCAGGTCGCGCATCGCAAGTCCCGCCTCGCTTATGATGGCGATCTCGACCGGGACGTTTTTCTGAATGGAGGCCGGGTCGACGTCGATATGGATGATGCGCGCATTGGGGCAGAACTTGTCCAGATCACCCGTCACCCGATCATCGAAACGCGCCCCGACCGCGAGCAGCACATCGCACTCATGCATGCCCATGTTGGCTTCGTAGGTCCCGTGCATGCCGAGCATGCCCACAAACAACGGATCAGTGGCCGGGAATGCGCCGAGCCCCATAAGGGTGTTCGTGCATGGGGCACCGAGCCAGCGCACGAGCTCGGTCAGTTCGCGGGCGGCATTGCCGAGTACCACCCCGCCGCCGGCATAGATCATGGGGCGCTTGGCCTGCATCAACAGATCGGCGGCCTTGCGTATGGCCGCCGGATCACCCTCACGCACGGGCTTGTACGACCGCAGTGTAGGGTCCTTTGGGAAGACATAAGAGGTCTTGTGGGCGGTGATGTCCTTGGGGATATCCACGACCACCGGGCCGGGACGGCCGGTCGTGGCCACATGAAAGGCCTTGCGCATGATAAGCGCGAGGTCGCGGACGTCCTTGACCATGAAGTTGTGCTTGACGCAGGGCCGAGTGATGCCGATCGCATCGACCTCCTGAAAGGCATCGTCGCCGATCAGATGCGTCATGACCTGACCCGTGAACACCACGAGCGGGATGGAGTCCATATAAGCGGTAGCGATCCCGGTCAGGGCGTTGGTGACGCCCGGACCGGAGGTCACGAGCACCACACCGGGCTTGCCGGTCGAGCGCGCATAGCCATCGGCGGCATGCGCCGCACCCTGCTCGTGGCGCACGAGGATGTGCTTCACCTCTTCCTGCTTGTAGAGGGCATCGTAGATGTGCAAAACCGCCCCACCCGGATAGCCGAAAAGGTACTCGACGCCTTCATCGTGAAGGCAGCGAACGAAAATCTCCGCTCCCGTGAGCTCCAAAACGATGTCACCCCGCGACTTATGACCTTTTTCGAACTCCTGATTCTCGGATAAGGAGCGCCACCGGTCAAGGCCTTGGGGTTACCGTCGGCCATTCTCAACGTGAAGAGATAGAGCCCCGGAGCACCCGGTGGCGGCCCAACCGACATTCGGCCATTGGTGTCGGAAATGCAGCCTATCCAGTGGATTCGTAAGGGGTTTCGACAACTCGGCTGGCCACCTCATCGGGGAACGCGGACTGTGGTAGCAAACCCCATGAGCACCATACTTGAAAATTGCGGCTTGATGGCAGCAAACCCCGGGAGATCGCGGCGTTCGGGCGCGGCAGAAACTCACGTCATGGCGCTGCGACTTGGGGGAAGTCGTGCCTGGGAATGGCTGGGCGCGGTCCTAACCCCCCACGCCCTAGACCCGGCGCCAGACCGTGCCCGTCGGCGTATCCTCGAGTACGATACCACGCGCCCTGAGCTCGTCGCGCAAGGCATCGGATCGCGCCCACTGCCGCTCGCGCCGTGCCTGATCGCGCAGGGCCACCAACGCCTCGATATCCTCGTGGTCCCCGGTCCCCTGCAGGAATGCCGCCGGCGGTCGCGTCAGCAGACCGAGCGTCCC
>JAJZZU010000217.1 GCA_021797365.1 Pseudomonadota bacterium
TGCTCAGGTAGCCGCGCGGCAATAGCCGTGAATAATGAGGGCCGGTCTTCACTCTGTTACGTCTGCCGATGATAGAGGGGGACCATGTTACAGTGCATCGATCTGATGTCGGCGTCGAAATGGGTGGAGTCGGGGCCGCATGTAACTCGACCCAGCAGTTCAGTATTGGTGGCAAGGACTATGGGGAGGTCGGTAGGCTGAAGGGTGCCCGCGGCTCTTTGGGGCAGAGGTTCCGTGGGGTATTCCGAGGCGTGGATGGTGCGGGAATGTACGCGCTTCAGGCACAGGCAATCAATTTATCACGGCTGTGTTTGGAAACAATAAGGACACGTCAGGGATGATATGCGAAGATGTTGGTGTGTCTAGGCGGGGTCCGCGCGCCCATTGTGGTCACGACTTTGCGCGGCCAACGAATCCTCCCGTGACGATAAACGCATAGATCAATAACCAACGGATTGTGGGTAGAGATAAGGGCAGATCAATGCAAGGGCTTGTGCAGACATGACAGGGCGGGGATTCCTGTGAGGCGACTAAAATCTTTTATGGCCCTCATCGCCGCGCATGCGGTGTTGTACATCCAGAGGCGCCCGGCCCTGCGGGCGGGGATATTGCGGTGGTCGCACCGCTTAAGGGTGTATGGTGTGTTGCGCACCGCTTATGTGACGCTGCCGCGTTATCGAAAAGCGACGGCGCCCTATGCGGAGGTCGCCGCCCAAGCGGGTGATCTCGGAGCACACGCCCAGTACATGTACCGGCTTTTGCAACAGAACACCGATAGCCAACCCCGGGGCGATTCATGCGTATCGTGATCGATATGCAGGGCGCCCAGTCGGAAAGCCGTTTTAGGGGCATTGGCCGCTATGTCATGGGCTTTACGGAAGCGCTGATTCGCAATCGTGGATCGCACGAGATCGTTCTTGCCCTGAATGGGTTGTTGGCCGATTCGATCGAGCCCTTGCGTGCGGCATTCGAGGGGCTTCTTCCGGACGGAGGTATCCAGGTATGGGAGACCCCTGGTCCCGTCGGGGCGCGGGATCCGGTCAATACAGCGCGTCGGCGGATAGCCGAGTGTGTGCGCGAGGCCTTTCTGGCCTCTTTGCATCCAGATCTTGTGATCGTGACGAGTCTCTTCGAGGGCTATGTGGACGATGCAGTGACCAGCATCGGACGGCATGCCAGCCTGCGGACCGCGGTGATTTTCTATGATGCGATCCCGCTTATCTATCCCGAGTACCTCAGTGATCCGACCTATGCGGATTATTATCTGGCAAAAGTAGACCACATCAGGCGCGCCGACTATGCGCTGGCGATTTCCGGGTCGTCGGCAAAGGAGGCGTGCAAATGGATGGGGTTTGCCGCGGACAGGGTGCGTAACATCGCGGCCGGCTGTAATGAGGATTTGCGGCCGCGGTCGCTGTCAGAGGCAGACTGGGCGCATCTGGCGGCAAGCTATGGGATTCCCGGATCTTTCCTACTGTATGTGGGGGGAGGGGATGCACGGAAAAATCTCGCTCGACTCATACGCGCCTACGCGCGATTGCCTAAGGCATTGCGGTCACGGCAACGTCTGGTGATTGCCGGCCAGCTGGGTGCAGCGGAACGACAGGCCCTTGGTGAGGTGACCCGACAGGCCGGCCTTGCGGTAACAGAGGTCATCGTCACACGTTATGTGTCAGATGAAGACCTGGATCTCCTATACAACGCCTGCCAATGTCTTGTCGTGCCCAGCTGGCATGAGGGGTTCGGGCTGCCAGCCTTGGAGGCCATGCGGTGTGGCCGGGCAGTCCTTGTGGCCAACGCGGCCAGCTTGCCGGAGGTCGTGGGCCGGGCCGATGCGCTTTTCGATCCATTCGATGAGGCGGATATCGCCGCCAAGATGCAGCAGGTTCTGGAGGATGAAGGTTTTCGCCAGGAACTCGAGCGGCATGGGCGTATTCAGGCGCAGCATTTCAGTTGGGAGAAGACCGCCAAGCGCGCCATGGAGGCTTTAGAGTCATGGGTCCCCAGTGTGAAGTTGTTACGGGCAGCGAGCGATCCGGGCGTACCGAGACCGCGTCTTGCATACGTATCTCCGGTGCCGCCGATGCGCACGGGCATCGCGGATTACAGCGCGGAGCTCTTGCGCGAGTTGACCCGCTGGTACCGGATCGATGTCGTGGTAGACCAGCCAGAAGTGAGCGATCCATGGGTCCGGGCGAACTGCGGTATTGTAAGTGCAGGGGAGTTCCGCGAACGGCGGACAGACTATGACCGCGTCCTCTACCATTTTGGTAACGCACCCTTTCATATTTACATGTTTGATCTCCTGGAGGAGATTCCCGGCATTGTCGTTCTGCATGATGTCGTCGTTTCGGATGCGCAAAGGTATGGCGAAGCAAGTGGATTGATCCCGCATGGTGCCGCGCGCGCGGCGCTCCAGGAGCAGGGGTATTGGGTGCTCAAGCATATGCGTCCGGAAGGGGGCAAGGGGCTGCACGAAGGGATACCGTCCTATGCGGGGAACGAGTTGGTTCTCCAGAAGGCGCTCGGTATCATCACCCACAGTCGACACGCAATGAGGCTCGCCCAGGCGGGCTACGCATACGTCGCGCCGGAACATTTTTCGGTTATCCCACACATGCGAGCGCCGGCGCCGGAAAATAACCGGGGCCAGGGGCGCAAAATGCTCGGCATCGCCGAGCATGCTGTGGTGTTTTGCGTGTTCGGGTTTGTCGGTCCCAATAAACTCAATCACGTGGTTCTGCGCGCGTTTCTGGCCTCCTCTCTTGCAAAGGACGCACAAGTACAGCTGATATTCGTAGGCGAAAATGACGGCGGGACCTTTGGGTGGGATTTGAATGAGAGCATTGTCCAAAGCGGCCTTCGTGAACGTATTCGCATCACAGGCTGGATCGACAAGGCCACTTATGCGGCCTATTTGCAGGCCACTGACATAGCCGTGCAGTTGCGAGCCGGTTCGCGTGGTGAAACGTCAGGCACGGTTCTTGATTGTATGAATTATGGTGTGCCGACAATAGTGAACGCGCATGGAAGTCTCGTGGAACTGGATAAGGAATGTGTCTATATGCTACCGGACACGTTTTCCGATGCAGAGCTGATAGAGGCCATGGTCCATCTGCGACAGGGCGCGGATGTACGCGCGCGACTGAAAGAACGATCTCTGGCTCACATTCGTGAGCGGCACGCACCGCGCGAATGTGCACAACAGTATGTCGAGGCCATCGAGGGCGCCTACAGACGAAGACGCCAGGAACTGCCAGGGCTTCTGGATCGAATGAGAGGGCTGAGCCTCACAGACGGTGAGCGCAGGTATCTCTCGCTATGCCTTGCCCAGAGCTTTCCGCCGGTGCCGAGACGAAAACAATTGCTGGTGGACGTGTCGACTATCGCAAACCACGATCTGAAAACGGGGATCCAGCGCGTTGTGCGGTCCGTGTTGCGCAATTGGTTGCAATCGCCGCCACCTGGGTGGCTGGTGGAACCTGTGAGGGCCACGGACGACGGGATGGGCTATTGTTACGCGCGGCGTTTCACGGCGGAATTTCTCGGGCTGGATGGGCCCTGGTTGCAGGATGATAGGGTGGAGGCGTGGGCCGGAGACGTGTTTGTCGGTCTTGACCTTGTCGGTGGTACGGTCGTCCAGAGGCGCCCTATTTTGGACGCATGGCGCCGACATGGCGTCAAGGTGTGGTTTGTGGTTTATGACCTTCTCCCTGCGAGACATCCCGAGTGGTTTCCGCCAGGAAGTCGCGTGGGCTTCACGGCGTGGCTCGAGACGATCACGGCGATGGATGGGGCGCTTTGCATCTCAGAGAGCACGGCGAACGATCTGGGGGCCTGGTGTGCGGAGAACAGCATTGTACGGCGCCGCGCCTATCAAACAGCGGTCGTACCAATGATGGCAGATCTCGATGGCGGGGGAACGGCGGAGACTGCTGATGCGACGGTAGATGGTGTCATAGCCTCTATGAGGGGACGTGTAACATTCCTGATGGTCGGGACCATTGAGCCACGAAAGGGCCACCGTCAGGTACTGGAAGCCTTCGCGGAGCTATTACAGGAGGGGCTTAATGTTGCGCTGGTCATCGTGGGCAAGAAAGGGTGGATGGTGGATGAATTGGTGAACCGCATAAAAGAGGTGGCCAAAGGCAACAGCCACATAGCGTGGCTTGGTGCCGTCAGTGACGAGGCGTTGGAAAGGGTCTACGGTTCGGCCAGTTGTTTGATCGCGGCATCCGAGGGTGAGGGGTTTGGGTTGCCACTCATCGAGGCCGCAAGACACAAGTTGCCCGTTATTGCGCGCGATATCCCGGTTTTTCGGGAAGTGGCAAAGGGCCGGGCATTTTACTTCTCTGGTACGGGGCCTCAGGAACTGGCAAGCGCCATAAAGGATTGGCTCTCCTTGTATGAAACTGGGGACCATCCGGCGAGCACGGGAATGCCATGGTACACGGCAAAGCAAACGGCCGACCGGATGATGGACATCCTCACCGGGAAGGTCTCAGAGACGGCAGAAATGCGGCCCGCAGAACCGGCAGAGGCCGTGAAGATGGCGAGTGACGGTTTCGGTGCCTGCAACACAATCCGAGCTGAAGGGTAACATGACGCAGGGCTTGAGGAATCAAAGGACAAAATGAAAAAGGCTTTGATCACCGGTGTAACCGGCCAGGATGGGGCGTATCTAGCAGAATTTTTGTTGAATAAGGGATATGAAGTGCATGGGTTGAAGCGACGCTCGTCGCTTTTCAATACGGCTCGGATTGACCATCTCTACCAGGATCCGCATGAGGCGGGCACGCGGTTTTTTCTGCACCATGGCGACTTGACCGATACGTCTAGTCTTCAGAGGGTTATCCAGGTGGTGCAGCCTGATGAAATATACAATCTGGCCGCGCAAAGCCATGTTGCGGTGAGCTTCGAGGAGCCGGAATACACGGCGAATGCCGATGGGCTGGGTGCCTTGCGTATCCTCGAGGCCATCCGGATGCTGGGGTTGCGGGACAAAACGCGTTTTTACCAGGCCTCCACCTCCGAGCTTTTCGGCAAGGTGCAAGAGGTTCCCCAGCGGGAGTCGACACCGTTCTATCCGCGCAGCCCATATGCCGTCGCCAAGCTCTATGCGTACTGGATTACGGTCAATTACCGGGAAGCCTATGGTCTCTACGCGTGCAACGGCATTCTTTTTAATCACGAGTC
>JAJZZU010000218.1 GCA_021797365.1 Pseudomonadota bacterium
AGCAGGCGCAGGAACAGGAACAGGAACAGGAACAGGAACAGGAACAGGAACAGGAACAGGAACAGGAACAGGAACAGGAACAGGAACAGGAACAGGAACAGGAACAGGAACAGGAACAGGAACAGGAACGTCATCTCAGGGGCCGCAACCCGTCCTGGCTGCGGAGTTGACCATACCCATACCCGGCGGCGAGGCTTTTGATAACATAGGAACTGGCCAAATCGATGGCAATAACACCACGATCATTCTGCAAAACGGCGATGTCGAACACCTAAGAAATTTGGGTGGCGGGAACTCACTTGGCTATGCCTCCAATCCGGATGGAACCTTAACGGTTTTGTATGGGTCCGGAGGGACGTTTTACGCTATCGGAATAACCAGCTCTGGGGACGCCTATTTTGAAAACTACCAGGAGTACACAACCTATGGGCCGAATGGCCAAATCAGTGTGAACGATGTTGGGTACAAAGTGACGCAGACGTCCCTTGGATCACTTCTGTCTCTCATCGGGCCTTATCTAGATGGTACACCGGCATTCGGAGGACTTTTGGACGGTTTAGGAGCCGCCACATTAGCGTTAACGTCGGAAAAAAGCCCCAATTCCCCAACTGCGAGTGACGTTGCCGCGATTACCAATGAGTTCGGCCTCTCAAAAGCGCGATCCATGATTCGTAATGCATTAAAGCCGGTATCCCACATACAAAGCGAAGTGACAGGAAGGGTGGCTAGCCTTGTGCCGCGGGTTATGGCAGGGATTGCGAAGGTTCATGCCCATGGTGGGGAGCTAATAGGGCATGTCTATGGAATGGGACCCCTACCTCCCCCGGATAGTAATATCACAAAGTACGTAGATGGTAAGTATAAAGATTCATATACGTACGGAAACGGAAGATACTTATCGGGACCGGCGGGGATTCCGACGCCAGAAAGACCTTGGACAAAAACTTTCCGGACCGCTCAGGTTTCTAATGGTGGGCGAAGCGAAGCATATTCCGTTGGTAGAACCCATGATAACGGTTCAACAATTAGCAGTAGTTTGTCCGAGGAATATTTCTCGCATGCCGGAAAGACAGCTGGATTATACAGAACCGAGTTGTCGCTAGAGGCGACAGTAGGCTACTCTAAGGATTACGGACGTACGCAATATTATAGTAGGTATGATTCCGGCGGCTTTCTGACGCTAGCCGATTCGCAACACCGTGGACGCACGGAATATTATTCGAATTATACTAAAGGAATAACGGCTAGGGTCGTCGATAACGGACGTACAGTTACGGATTCCAATGGCGCAACGCACTTCTCCTCTTATGGTTATAGCAGAACGGTGGATTTTTCGAACGGTACAGAAAGCCTACACAGTCTGGGGTATGGGAAGACGATATATAAATCGTCATTTGGGGCTAATGGATTTCAGACGACATCTTCATTGGACTACGGAAGGACGAAGATGTATTCCAACGGCACGATATCTGAGACGTCCCTGCATTATGGTCGTACCGTTGAGTACTCCAACGGACAGATAACAATAGAGTCCAAGAACTACGGAAAGTCAGTGACGCTAGGAGGGAGCTCAGAGCCTGCTGTCATTGGTACATAGAAGGTGCCGCTGAATGGCGGAGTATTTATCGGGGAGCTGTTGCTCAGGGTAAACAATTGCGGGTAGATTCAAGCACGCTGCTGAAAAAATTAGCTGTTGGATCGGCTGAGCAGCGGGTAATCCGGACAGCGTGGTTGCGTAGGCGGGCGTATTAACAAGGAGAACAAATGGCAAATGGTAGTAGTACGCCCGTGTCTGGGCTGCAAAAAAGTACTGCAGGCTTGCCGTACATGATAGTAGGGCCTGTGCCGTCAACACCTCATGTGAACGTCATTCAGGTGCATGGGAGGACCGATACGAAAAAGTCATTAATGGATATGGAGGAGGCCTTAGCAGTAGGGAATTTAAGTGGCGCTGTTGAAATATGTGAAAGGCTTATTGGTTCATACCCAGCTGATCTAGACGTCCTGTTAGCCTGCGCAAGGGTTCTGCGGCATGCGGGTAGGCACCAAGCGGCATTGGATGTGGCTCGCGCTTTATTAGCGTCAGGGGTCAACGAGTCGCGGGTGCATGCAATGGCAGGTTGGGCGTGTTTTGGTCTTCGACAATTTGCGGGATCTGTAGCGCATTATCGCGCGGCTGTTGAGCTATGCACGTCCACTGCATGTGAACATAGAGATGAGTACAGAGTACGGTGTGCTGAAGCGTTATGGGAATGTGGCGAGGTGGCGGAGGCAGAGGGCCTCTTGCGCAGAACGGTCCGGTCGGCTCCGGAAATGGTCGAGGCCCGCTTTTTGTTGGGACGCATGGCGGAGGCGGGAGGGCGGGGTGACGAGGCGCTTGCGGCCTATAAGGAAACGGTGCGACTGGACCCGGCGCACACGGAGGCGCTTCGGCATACCGGGGACATTTTGAGCGACATGGGGCGCCTCGCGGACGCTCTGGTAGCTTACCGGGACGCAATAGAGATTGAACCCAATCGATGTACTCTGCAAACAAGCGTGGGGTCCGTGTGCCATGCTCTAGGGCTCCCGCGAGCAGCGGAGGCGCACCTGCTGAATGCGGTCGAACTCAATGCGGGGGATATTGATGCGCGCGTGGCCTTGGGAAAATTGCAGGCGGACTATGGAAGGGTGGATGAGGCAGAACGCTGTTTTGATATCGCGTTGAGAATGGGGCCTGGCTATATTCCGGCGCGTCTCGCGCGGATCGGCGTACGAGAGAAGAGTGGACGACATCGAGAGGCGAAGGCTGAGGCGCTGGAAATCCTTGCAGATGCTCCGGACCACCCCTACTTGCTGAACCTGCTTGGCCGCCTCGCGCGTGGAGAAAGGGAAACATCGGATATTATAGATCGCATCGAGATCCGGTTACGGGATGGGCGGTCTGTGCCGAAGATTGTACAGGGGATGCTGCAATTTACCTTGGGTCAGTTGTATGACACGAGAGGAGAGTACGATGCAGCATTTCGTTGCTTTAAGGATGGTAACGATTGGAGGGCGGCGCAAAATGCCTACAGGAAGGACACGGTGGCCAGCAGGTTCCGAAGACAGCGGGAGGTATTTAGTAAAGTGGTATGCGGGCGGGCTTCGGACGGGGGAGATTTAGGCGACAAAATAATATTTATTGTCGGGATGCCTCGGTCAGGCACGTCACTCGCGGAGCAAATTCTGGCGACTCATCCGGACGTGTATGCATGTGGGGAGTTAGTAGAGCTTGGGGAGATAGCGCAATCCTCACAGCTTGGATTTAGGGAGGAACGGGAACCGCAGTTGAAAGCACCCGAAGTACGTACGGAAGAAGTCGAAAGAATGGCGGGCCAATATCTTGCAGCCCTGCCGCTGGAAGCAGGAAGTGCGCTGCGTGTTACGGATAAGATGCCGCATAACTTTGAGCATCTTGGCATGATTTCATTGCTTTTCCCGAAGGCGCGCATTGTTCACTGTCGTCGCAGTCCTCTGGATACCAGCCTCTCCTGTTTTATGCAGAATTTTCTTGAGGGGAATGCTTTTAGTTATGACTTAGGCGACTGTGGTCATTTTTACCGTCAGTATGCCGGACTCATGGACCATTGGCGGTCCGTGTTCGAAGAGCCCTTCTTCGAACTCCAGTACGAAACCTTGGTAGCCGACCCCGAACCCACGGTGCGAGCACTCCTCGAGTACTGCGGGTTGCCCTGGAACGACGCCTGCCTGCGCTTTCATGAGAACCCCCGGGTGGTCCATACCGCAAGCTATAAGCAGGTCCGTGAACCGTTCTACACGCGCTCGGTCGGGCGGTGGCGCCATTATGCGGCGTATCTGACCCCGCTCGTCGAGGAGCTGGGGGATCTGGTGCCGGAGGCCGACCGGGCCTTTATCCGTGCTGCCGCCGAGAAGGCCGGAGTGGCAGACGAGGACGCATCGCAGGCGGGGGTGGGGTAATGGGATTCATGACGGCACAGGTCGGGGGCCTCCTGGGGGCGGGATTGGCGGCCGGGGCCTTGAGTCTGGGCCTGCCGGTCACCGCGCACGCCGCGCCACGCACCTTACCCGTGGCCCGTATGCTGCGCGTCACGCGTCTCTGGCAGGCAGGCGATGAAGGACAGGGGGTCCGGGTCGGGGTGATCTCGGGAGGGGTCCGGAATTTTCGTGTGCTCGTGCGCCGACGGCATCCTGCCGTCGACCATCGTGCGTTTCGATCAGGGCGAAGGCCAGGGCGACGAGGGCGATTGGATGCTGCAGGTCGTCCATGACGTCGCCCCCCGGGCCGATCTCGCCTTTTGTCCGGGCGGGGCGCCTTTGCGTACGGTGGCCTGTGCCCGCCGGCTGATTGACCGCTTCCATGCGGCGATTGTGGTCGATGACATCAATCCCCAGCCCGTGTACTTCGCGCCCACGGTGAAGGCCCGCGGTTATGCCCGCCTTCTGAGGGATCACCCACGCGTCCTGATGTTTACCGGGGCCGGCAACAACGGAGGTGGTTATTATCAGGGGTCGTGGCATCCGCGGGTGGTGACCCAGGATGGCCGACGCACCGATGCCCAGACATTTGGGGCATCGGCCCGTCCTTACGACCGCTTGTGGGTCGGCCCCGGGGCGGGCGCCGCGGTGCTGCTGGGAATCAATATTCCACCGCGCGCCTCCGGCCGCTGCCCTCGCCACGGCACACCGACCCGCCTCGAGGTGACGGATCGGGAGGGCAGGGTGTTGGCGCAGGCGACAGGAACCTGCCCGGTCCTCTCGGTGCGGCTGCGCAATGATCGATCGCGGATCGCCCGCTTACGGATTCTGGTGCTGCGTCCCCTGCGTCCGTGGCCACAAGGAGCGATCAAGTTGGTGGCGATCCGGATCGGTCTTGGAGTAAGCCCCTTGGCACTCTCCGACCACACGGGCGGCGGTGCTGGCAATTCCGCGACCGTCGCGGGCCTCATGGCGGTCGCGGCCTTGGATCCCGGCAGCGGCGATCACGGACGGTATCTTGCGGAGCCCTACGCCAATAGCGGCCCACAGTGCCTCGATTATGCCCAGAGCGCCGAAGGCCTGCGGCGTCTCAAGCCGCCGGTCTGTTTCCGGCAGCCGGTGTTCGCAGCCCCCGATCGGACGCGCGTGGCGATGCCTGCGAAT
>JAJZZU010000219.1 GCA_021797365.1 Pseudomonadota bacterium
CAGCCCGTAACCGCTCGCGCCCTTGCTCTCGGCCAGGTAGGCGAGCAGCGTTCCATCGCCGCAGCCGAGATCCAGCACCCGGCTTCCCGGCCGGATCCAGTCGCCGATGATACGAAAGTCCACACGTGTCGGGATCATGACGACAGTCCCGCGAACACGCGGTCCATATAGGCCGTGAAGATGTCGACGTAGCGCGGGATGCGCATGAGGAAGGCGTCGTGGCCGTGAGAGGCCTTGATCTCCGCATAGCTTACGTTCAGGTCGTTGTCATGAAGCGCCTTTACGATCTCCCGCGAGCGCGCCGGGGCAAACCGCCAGTCGCTGGTAAAGGCGATTACCAGGCTGTCGGCCTTGACCGGCGCGAGCGCTTTGGCGAGATCGCCGTCGGCGGCGCCCGCGGGATCGAAATAATCGAGCGCCTTGGTCATGAGGAGGTAGGTGTTGGCGTCGAAGCGGCCCACGAAGCTATCGGCCTGGTGGCGCAGGTAGCTCTCGACCTCGAAGGCGACTTGATAGTCGAAGTTGAGTTTCCCACCGCGCAGGCCGCGACCGAATTTCTCGCGCATGATATCGTCGGAGAGGTAGGTTATGTGCCCGAGCATGCGCGCGATGCGCAGCCCCCTACGCGGCTCGGTGGCGTGATCGTAGAACCGCCCCTCGTAAAAGTCCGGATCGGTCAAAATCGCCTGGCGCGCCACTTCGTTGAAGGCGATGTTCTGGGCGGTCAGCTTGGGCGCGGCGGCAATGATGACCGCATGCGCCACCCGCTCAGGGTAATCGATCGCCCACTGCAGGGCCTGCATGCCGCCGAGACTGCCGCCGACTACCGCCGCCCATCTCCGAATCCCCAGCCGATCGGCGAGTCGCGCCTGGCTTGCTACCCAGTCGCCGACTGTCACCATCGGAAATTCCGGCCCGTAGGCACGCCCGCTCGCGGGATTGATGGACGCCGGGCCGGTGGAGCCGAAACAGCTGCCGAGATTGTTGCAGGCGACGACGAAAAACTTGGTGGTGTCCAGACTCTTGCCGGGACCGACGTGGTGTTCCCACCAGCCGGGCCTCTTGTCGTCGGCGCTATGGTAGCCCGCGACGTGATGACTGCCGCTCAAGGCGTGGCAGACGAGCACGGCATTGCTGGCCTCGGCGTTCAGCGTCCCGTAGGTCTCGTAAACGATCTCGTAATCCGCCAGGACGCCGCCACTTGCCAGCGCCAGCGGTTCCGCGAATCGCAACCGGGCTGGGGTTACCAGTCCCACGGAATCTGGGGGAATGGGCTTCACGAATCCACGGGATCACGCAAAGCCCGCAGTGTACTGACTCAAGGATGGGCCCGCAATGCCCTAATGCTGGTGGCCCTCGTCGCCGTGGTCGTGACCGCAACACCCGTGATCGTGCTCGGCCTCCTCGGCCACCTCGCGGCGTACGGCATCCATGTCCACGGCACGGGCCTGGCCTATGATCTCTTCCAGGGCCTTTTTCGGCAGACTGCCGGGTTGCGCGAACAGGATGATCTGGTCGCGGAAGATCATCAGGGTCGGGATGGAGCGGACCTGGAAATGGGCGGCAAGCTCGGTCTCGGCCTCGGTGTTGATCTTCGCGAAGACGATGTCCTTGTGCTGCTCGGAGGCCTCCTCGAAGATCGGACCGAAGGCCCGACAGGGGGCGCACCACGGGGCCCAGAAGTCGACGATGACGAACGGATTCGTGTCCACCAGCTGTTCAAAATTTGCCTTTGTTGCCTCGACTGTGGCCATGGATATCCCTCGAAAAATGTTCCATTATACAGCACGGAACGGGCCCTGGTCGCGTAAAAAGTAGGAAAATCATGGCACGCGGTTTGCTTGGCGGGTCCCTGGGGGAGGGGAGACGTGTATCCGAAACTGCTTTACGAGACTCTGCCGGTCTTTTACGCGGTCGCCGCCTGGGTGTGCATGAAGGCCCTGCCGCGGCCCTATGCGCTGCTGCCCACGGCGGCCTTTGCGCTCGCCGCCGTGTTGGTGGTCATCCAGCGCTGGTATTACCGCCGGCAGTTCCACGGCCCAGAATAGCCGGTCCAGTCAGAGGTGAAGGCGCGCCAACCACAGGCGCGTGAGCAGGCCGGCCTCGGTCATATAGCCGGCGGCCACGAAACGGATGCGGCCGCGCGGCCCTAGGATGAATGCCATCGGCAGGACGCGCACCCCGTAGCGGTGGGCGATGCGGCCGTGGCGGTCGAGGATGACGGGGGTGCGCCAGTGGTGGTCCGCGGCGAATGCGCGCACGGCCGCCGCCGGGGATTGGGTGGCCACGACGACCACCGGGGCATGGCGCGCCACCGCCTGGACCGCACCCTGGTCGGCGCGGCATACCGGACACCAGGTCGCAAAGAAATCGACGAGCAGGACGCGCCCGGCCGCGATCGGCGGGACGTGCCCGTTCAGGCTCGCACGCGCCAGCGGCGGCGCGCGCCCATCGGCGGCGTGGCGCGTGAGGTAGGCATTGCCGGCCAGGATGAGGGCCGCCGCTGCCAGCAACTCGAGGGCCCCTCGACCCACGCGGCTCACGTAAGGAGCGTAAGCCCGAGGTGGTGCAGCGGCTGCACCACCAGTATGGCGATGAGCTCCAGACCTATGACTACCAGCACCGGCGAGAGGTCGATCCCGGAGATCAAGGGTAGCAGGCGTCGAGCCGGACGCATGAACGGCTCGGTCAGGTGGATGGCAAGATCCGTGAACGGGTGCTCGCCGTAGGGACTTACCCAACCCATGAGTACGCGCACGAAGATCGCTGCGATCAGGACATAGAGCGTAAGCTGGATCAGATCCGCGAGGCTCAGGATCAGGATGCCCGTAAAGTGCGGCACCACGCGCTCGACGAGCGCCATCAGCGTGATCTTCAGGGCCTCGAGCATGATGAGCAGTGCCGCGGACGCGAAGTCGATCCCAAAGAAGCCCGGTATCAGGCGCCGTAAGGGCAGGAGCGGACCGTTCGTCACGCGTACCACGAACTGGCTGAAGGGGTTGTAGAAGTCGGCGTGGGTGAGCTGCAGCAAAAAGCGCAGCAGCACCAGAATGACATACATCCCGAACAGGGTATCGATGAGAAAGGCCAGGGCCTGGCTGAGATAGCTCACGCCGCCCCCAGTTGCTCGCCCAGCTCGCGCGAGCGATCGCAGGCTGCTTGCGCGGCACGTCCGAGCATCTCCATGAAGCCCTCGCTCAGGAGGCTCTTTATGGCGCGCTCGGTGGTGCCGCCCGGGGATGTGACGCGCGCGCGCAAAAGCGCGGCCTCCCCGGGGTGGTCGTGGACCATGCGCCCGGCGCCGGCGGCCGTGCCCGCGGCCAGCGCTGCGCTCAGGTCCCGCGGGAGTCCCAGCTGCGCGCCGGCGGCGGCGAGCGCCTCGACCATCAGAAAGAAGTAGGCGGGCCCGCTCCCGGAGATCGCGGTGGCGGCATCCATGAGGGCCTCGTCTGTGAGCCAAAACACCTCGGACACCGCGCCCAATACGGTCGCCGCCGCTTCGCGGTGCCCCGGGGTGGTCTCATCATTGGCCCACAATACGCTGACCCCGGCGTTCATCAAGGCCGGGGTGTTCGGCATGGCGCGAACGATGGCCGGCCCGCCGCCTAGCCAGCGCGCGATGTCCGCTGCGCGGATGCCGGCTGCCACCGAGACTATGAGCGGCCGGCGCTCCCGAACCCTGGGTGCAATGGCGGCGCACAGGTCGCGCATGCCCTGCGGCTTTACCGCCAATACCAGGACGTCGGCGCGCGTGACCACGGAATCGTTGTCCGCCGGGGTGCTGATTCCGAGGTCGTGGACACGTTGCCGCTTGTCGGGATGCGGATCGGAGACCACGATACGTTCCGGCGCCATGCGCGATGCCAGGCCGGAGGCGAGCGCCAGACCCATGTGGCCCGCGCCGATGATGCCTATCGAGAAGTTTTGCATGGGGTGAGTGTAAGGGGACTCTTCCTCCAGGGAAAGACCGCCTTGTCTCCGCGCTCGCGCTCGTTATACTTCAACATACCACCACCCTGGTAGCCCACACCTCATGGATATCGCGGAACTCCTGGCCTTTTCCTATAAACAGAACGCGTCGGATCTGCATTTGTCGGCCGGTTTGCCACCTCTCATCCGTGTCGACGGCGACGTCAAGCGCATCAACGTAGACCCATTGGATGAGCGCGCCGTGCACAATATGGTCTACGATATCATGAACGACAAGCAGCAAAAGGAGTATGAGGAGCGGCTGGAGTGCGATTTCTCGTTCGAGCTGCCTAACATCGCGCGCTTTCGTGTTAATGCCTTTAATCAGAATCGTGGCCCGGGCGCCGTCTTTCGGACCATTCCCTCGAAGGTGCTGACCCTCGAGCAATTGAACGCCCCCGGAATCTTCAAGCAGATCGCCGACCAGCCGCGCGGTATCGTGCTGGTTACGGGCCCCACGGGGTCCGGCAAATCCACCACCCTGGCGGCGATGATAGACCACATCAACGAGAGCCGACGCGAGCACATACTGACCATAGAGGACCCGATCGAGTTCGTGCATACGAGCAAGAACTGTCTTATCAATCAGCGCGAGGTTCACCGGGATACCCTGGGGTTCGAGAACGCCTTGCGTTCGGCGTTGCGCGAAGATCCGGACGTCATCCTGGTCGGCGAATTGCGCGATTTGGAGACCATCCGCCTCGCGCTCACCGCCGCCGAGACCGGTCATCTCGTATTTGCCACCCTGCATACAAGTTCCGCGGCCAAGACCATAGACCGCGTGGTGGACGTGTTCCCGGCGGCGGAGAAGGAGATGGTACGCTCCATGCTCTCGGAGTCGTTGCGCGCGGTGATCTCGCAGACGCTGATGAAGAAGGTCGGTGGCGGGCGCATCGCCGCCCACGAGATCATGATCGGCACGCCCGCCATTCGCAACCTAATTCGCGAAAACAAGATCGCGCAGATGTATTCAGCCATTCAGACCAGCCAGTCCGTGGGTATGCAGACCCTCGATCAGTGTCTCATGGAGCTCGTGCGGTCGCGTCAGGTATCGGTCGAGGAGGCGCGCGGCAAGGCGGCGAACAAGGACGCATTCGCAAATAACAACGGGGCGGCCGCCGCCGCGCGGAGGTAGGATGGGTTTCCTCGATCTC
>JAJZZU010000220.1 GCA_021797365.1 Pseudomonadota bacterium
AGTGAATCTGGTAGAGGTCGACATAATCGGTCTTCAGCCGCTTCAGGCTCGCTTCGAGCGCCGCGCGCATGTTGGCGAGGTCGAGGGCGAGCGGCCCGCCCCGTATCCATCGAAAGCCGCGCAAGGGCCCGGCGACCTTGGTGGCGATCACCACCCGATCGCGCGCCTGTCGGGCAAGCCACGCGCCGACGATGGCCTCCGTGGCCCCTTGGGTCTCGGCGCGTCCCGGCACCGGATACATCTCCGCCATATCGAACAGGTTGATGCCCTCGGACAGCGCATAGTCGAGCTGGGCATGCGCGCAGGCCTGGTCGGTCTGCTCGCCGAAGGTCATGGTGCCAAGACCGATGTCGGAAATGGCAAGATCGGTGCCGGGGAGGTGGTGGATGCGCATCCCCGGACTTTGCCAATTTCCCATGGGGCTGTCAAATGGCGGCCATCACGCGCGGTTTGCTATAATCGCCGCTCCCGGTGGCGACGCGGCCGCGGAGTCGGTGAGGCGGCGCGCGGCGTGCGCGCGCCGGCTGTCGAGGGTGCACATCGTTGCGGGCCGCGGTCGCTGCGGCGCATCCGGCGACACGCGTAGGGGCGTTGGCGGGAGATCACCACTTTTGGAATCATTGTCATGAGCGACGAGGGGCGGCCATGGCGCACGCTGACAAAGCCCGCCAGGGCATAGCGTTGTTCGGGGCCCAGGGTCAGCTCGGCCGCGCGCTTGCGCAGGTCCTGGCCGGACTGGGCCCTGTGCATACCTTAAGCCACGCAGATTGTGATATCGGGGACGAGACGGCGGTGCATGCCGCGGTGCGGCGCCTGCGCCCCGGGGTCATCGTGAATGCCGCCGCCTATACGGCCGTCGACAAGGCAGAGGCGGAGCGCGACACGGCGCTGCGCATCAATGCCTATGGCCCAGGGTATCTGGCCGATGCCGCCTTGTCCGTCGGGGCCTGGCTTGTGCACTACTCGACCGATTATGTTTTCGATGGGACTGCGGGGCGCCCCTATCGGGAGGACGACCTCACAGCCCCCCTCAACGTCTATGGAGAGAGCAAGCGCCTGGGCGAGGAGGCGGTGCTGGCACGCCCCCTTACGGCCTTCGTCCTGCGCACGGCCTGGCTCTATGATCGCGAGGGCCGAAACTTTCTGACGACCGTTCGGCGATTGGCCGCGAACGGGCCGCTCCGCATCGTCTGCGACCAGTACGGCAGCCCGACGCCGGTAACCGTCCTCGCGCAAACGACACGCGCGATTCTTGTGCACCCGCGGGCCGCAGACTGCGCCGGGCTCTATCATGCAGCGTGCGATGGCGCAACGAGCTGGCACGGCTTTGCCGAGGCCATCGTGCGGTCGTTCGGATTGGCGGTCGCGGTGTTGCCGATTACGACGGCTGATTATCCCACTGCGGCGCATCGCCCGGCCTACTCGGTGCTCGACGGTGCTCGCCTGAAGGAGCATCTGGGGATCACCCTGCCCTCATGGGATCGGGCACTCGCCGACCTGTTCATGGAGAGGCCATGAACCTGCTCGCCGTCGAGACCGCGAGCGCATTCGTATCAGTGGCCCTGAAGATCGATGGCGTGGTTTACGAGCGGGGGCTGCGCGATAGTACGGCGCGGGCCGAGACCGTACTCGATCTGCTGCGCGTTTTGTGCGCCGACCTCCGATGCGATCTTAGCGTAGTCGATGTCATAGCCTTCGGGCGTGGTCCCGGATCGTTTACCGGTCTGCGCGTGGCCGCGGCCGTGGCCCAGGGGCTTGCGTATGCGCGCGACCTGCCGGTCGTTCCGGTCTCGTCGCTTGCGGCGCTCGCGCAGGAGGCCCCTGGGCAGCAGGTGCTGGCGGCCCTCGATGCCCGTCGTGACGAGGTCTATTACGGGGTCTACAGGCGCGAGGCCACGGGTCTGGTGGTGGCCTGCGGGGAGGAGCGCGTGGCCCCGCCGGAGCGGGTGGTGTGTCCGGCGGATACGGACTGTGCGGTCGGTAGCGGCATCGACCATTATAGGGACCGTTTTGGAGAGACGTTGCCGAAGCGGCATGTCTCGGACCGCTCACCCACGGCGCGTGCGGTGCTGGCGCTGGCCGAGGAGGCCTATGAGCGCGCAGCGTTCGTCCGCGCCTGTGCCGCGGTACCGGTGTATCTGCGCGACGACGTGGCCCACATCCGATCATAAGCCTGCCGGGAGAGACGATATGGACGCTGATCTCGATGCCTTGGAATTTGCCGCTGTCCGACGCCTCCTGGAGCGCTTGACGGCCACCCCCTACGGGGCGGACGCCGCGCGTGCGCTGGTCCCGGCCCCTGATATTGGGGCCGCCCAGGCCTTGCAAAGGGCGGTGACCGCCGCGCGGCGCGCCATTGAGCAGGGTGCGGCCGCCCTGCCGCGCTTGCCGGATATTCGTGCGGCCCTGCGCCAGGCCGGCCAGGCGCGCGCGGCGTTGGCCGGGACCGCGCTTGCCCATATCGCCCAACTGATGCGTGCCGGCACGGCGCTACGCGCCTTGTGCGCGCAGTATCCGGACCTGTACCCCGATGAAGGGGCCCTGGCGGGTGCGCCGCAGCTGCTCGCACAGCTCGATGCTGCGGTGACGCCGGGCGGGCGCGTGAATGACACGGCGAGCCCGAGACTCGCGGAGCTGGCCCAGGAGATGAGCCGCGGGCGTGCCGACGTCGAGGACTTGCTAAGACAACGCCTGGCGGCCCTCGGCGCCGCCGATGAGGGCGATGATGCCATTGTCAGCAGTGGATCGCGGCTCCTTCTGGCAGTGGCCCCGCAGGTTGCCGATACCATCAAGGGCGTACGTCGTGGACCGGCCGGCCATGGGCGCCGTTATCTCGTGGAACCTCTGGAGGCGGTGGCCGCCAATAACCGCCTTGAGGCATGCGCCGGACGGCGCGACGCCGAGGAATTGGCTGTGCGCCGGACATTGACCGCCGAGGTCGCGGCCGCCCTCGAGGCCCTCGAGGCCCTGCTGGGGGCAGTCACCTGGATCGACCTCGCGTTCGCCGCCGGTCACCTCAGCATTCACATGAACGCGCACGCCCCGCGACTCGTGCCGGAACCGCTCTTGCGGCTTACCGCCGTGTACCATCCGGCCATGCTGCTGGCCTTCGCCGATCGCCGTGGTCCCTGTCCCGTGCCGCTCTCGATCGCGCTCGATGATAGCCACCCCATGCTGCTTGTGACCGGTCCCAACACCGGCGGCAAGACCGTGGTCCTAAAGACCGTGGGGTTGCTTGTGACCATGGCCCATTGCGGGCTGCACATTCCGGGCGAGGGGGAGGCCGTCGTCGGTCGTTTCCGCCGGGTCATCGTCGACATCGGCGATCGTCAGAGCCTTCTCCACCAGCTGTCGACCTTTGCGAGCCATGTGGAGGTCTTGATACGGCTCTTACGCGAAGCCGACGGCGAGACTCTGGTATTGATGGATGAGCTTGGTACCGGGACCGATCCCGAGGAGGGTGCGGCGCTCGCCATGGCGGTACTCGATGAGCTCGCGCACCGCCGTGTCCGCGGTATCATCACGACTCATTTGAGCCCCCTCAAGGGCTATGCCGCCTCCCATCCCTACTTGACCAATGCCACCATGCGTTTCGACCGCGAACGACTGGCCCCGACCTATGAGCTCGTCATGGGCGAGAGCGGCTCCTCGCACGGCCTGACGATCGCCGAGCGCCGGGGGTTGGCACCGGCGCTTCTTCAGGCGGCACGCGCGCATCTTGCGCGCCTGGAGGCCGGCCGCGGCGCGCCCCCCTGACGTGGCGACTTCGCGGGGGCTTTGTTTACTCGTCCTCGTCGCGCTTTTTGGTGGCCACGGCATGGGCCTTGAGGCGCGCCACCTGGATTGCGGTGCCGCGCGTGCGGACGATGTCCACGAGATAGCCGTTCAAAAGCAGGCTGGTCCCGGGCGACGGTATGTCTTCCAGGTACTCCGTGATGAGTCCATTCAGGGTCTTGGGCCCGTTCAAGGGTAGCTGCCAGCCAAGCGTGCGGTTGATGTCACGGATGCTGGTGCTGCCGTTGATGAGGAAGCTGCCGTCGGGTTGCGGGAAGATGTCCTCGGGCGTGCCCGGGGCCTGGGTGGTAAATTCACCGACGATCTCCTCCAGGATCTCCTCCAAGGTCACGAGACCCATGAGGTCGCCGTATTCGTCGACCACCAGCCCGATGTGCCGGCGCATGGTCTTGAAATTCATGAGCTGAGTGGCAAGCGGCGTGCCCTGGGGGATGTAGTAGGGCTCGAGCGCCGCCGATTTCAGGGTGTCGCGGGTCAGCCGGCCGGCGAGCGCGAGATGCAGGGCGCGGCGCACGTGGAGCATGCCGATGACGTTGTCGAGGCTGCCATGGAATACCGGCAGGCGCGTGTAATGGCTGCGTCCGAGGAGGTCCACGATCTCGTCCCAGTCGGCGCCAAGGTCGATACCTTCGACCTCGCGACGGGGCACCATGACGTCTTCCACGGTGCTCTTTTCGAGATCGAGGATGGCCAGCAACATCGCCCGGTGGGTGGTGGGTATGAGGCTCCCGGCCTCGAGCACCACGGCCCGCAGTTCCTCGGCACTCATCTGATCGGGGGTGCGCGGCTTGACCGACACGCCGAAGGCGCGCAGTAGATGATTGGCGGTGAAGTTGACGGCCGCGACGAGCGGGTAGATGACGCGCAAAAGTGGTGTCAGCACATAGGCCGACCCGAAGGCCACGGGCTCCGGGTAGAGCGCCGCCAAGGTTTTGGGGGCCACCTCTGAGATGATGAGGATGACGAGCGTCAGCACCCCGGTGACCAGGGCCAACACGCCGGCCCCGTAGAGCCGGACGGCCATCAGCGTGGCGACCGAGGAGGCGGCGATGTTGCCGAAGTTGTTGCCGAGCAACACCACGCCCAGGACGCGGTCTGGGCGGCGCAGCAGACGACGGGCAAGACGCGCGCCCCGGTGGCCGGATTCAGCGAGGTGGCGGAGGCGGTAACGATTGACCGTCATGAGGCTGGTTTCAGCCGCGGAGAAGAATCCGGACAGGAAGATCAGAAACAGCAGTACGCCGGCCAGCATACCGAGGCGGACGTGGTCCAAGGGTCGAAGGGGCTCCTGAGAGTCAAGCACGAGACCCTACCATAGGCCGCGG
>JAJZZU010000221.1 GCA_021797365.1 Pseudomonadota bacterium
ATTTCATTGCCCTGAACGCCGAACTCGCCAGGGCCTGGCCTGTCATCCTGGAAAAGAAAGACCCGCCGGCGGATGCCGCGCAATGGGACGGGGTCAAGGGTAAGCGCGACCAGCTTCAGAAATAACGAGGGGACCGCCGCACGGAACCGGCGCCAGCGCTCATGGTCCCGCACCCGCGCCGCTCGCCGTAAGCGCCGGACGCACTCAATGAGATCCGTCCCGGCGTTGATCGCCTTCCGGCGGGCCGAGATCCCAACGACAGACGCGCATCATCGCCCCACCTCTGGGGCGCAACCCCCGCGTCCTCCATCGGCGGGCCGACCGGCCCCATTGCCCGGGGCGCGCATGAGGGACGCTACGCGTCTTGGGAAACGACGCGGCCGCTGTCGCCCACGAGCGCGGCGATCAGCCGGTCCTCGAGCTCGATGCGCGTCGCCAGGGCCTCGCCCAATACCGAGAGATCCAGAGGAAGATCGGCGGCATCACCGCGATCACCGGGGCGGGCGTGCTTGTCGTTGAAACGAATGGCGATCTCTGTACAGGTCTCGATACGCCCGTAGATCTCGCCCCCCAGCGCCACCACCGCCCGGCGGCGCTCACGGCCATCGACGAGGTGTTGGTACAAGGAAAAATGGGCAGCGGCCATGTAATCCACGAGGATCTGGCAGAAGGCCTGGAGCACGTCATCCCCGACGGCGTCGCCGCCGAAGGGGTCGAGGCCCGCGACCCGACAAAAAAGCACCAGCATCTCACGACGCTCGGCGAGCAATCGTTCGATCATTCCGCGCCCGGCCGCCCGCCGGTCCACAACGCCTCTCGTTGCCGTGGCCATGCCGCCCCCAATGCCGATGTGCGCCCGCGTGTCGTCGTTTACGGGGGACACATAAATTGCCCAAATGCCACTATAAGACAGCGGCCGCAGCGGGACAAGGCGACTAGAACGGCAAACCCGGCATCTTGCCCTTCATGCCGGCCAACATGCGTTTGAGTCCGCCCTTGCCCATCTGCTTCATCATGCGCTGGGCCTGCGCGAATTGCTTGAGCAGGCGGTTGACTTCCGGCACACCGGTGCCCGAACCCTGGGCAATGCGGCGCTTGCGCGAGCCGCGTATGGTGTCGGGGAAACGACGCTCCTGAGGCGTCATGGAATTGATGATGGCCACGAGGCGACGGGTGTCATGATTCTGCAGCTGCGCGCGTGCCGCCGCCGGGAGATCGTTCATGCCCGGGAGCTTGTCGAGCACCCCGGCCATGCCGCCCATGCGCTCCATCTGGAGCATCTGCTCGCGAAAGTCCTCGAGATCGAAGCCCTTGCCCTTCTTGAACTTCTCGGCCAGACGCTCGGCGCTCTGGCGGTCGACCTTACGCTCGGCCTCTTCGATCAGCGTCAGGACATCACCCATACCCAGGATGCGTGAGGCCAGACGTTCCGGGTGGAAGGGTTCGAGCCCGTCGGTCTTCTCGCCCGTACCCAAAAACTTGATGGGTTTGCCGATCACCGCGCGCAGCGAGAGCGCCGCCCCCCCGCGCGCATCGCCGTCGGTCTTGGTGAGAATCACGCCGGTAAGCGGCAGGGCCTCATCGAAGGCCTTGGCTGTATGCACGGCATCCTGACCGGTCATGCTGTCGACCACAAACAGGGTCTCTATCGGCGCGGTGACGGCATGCAGGGCGCGCACCTCGTTCATCATGGTCTCGTCGATATGCAGCCGCCCGGCGGTGTCGACGATGAGGACATCCATGGCCTCGCGCCGCGCCAGATCCACGGCGCGGCGCGCGATCACCTCCGGGGACTCCGTGGGCGACCCTTTATAGAAGACCACCCCGACCTCGTCTGCCAGGCGCTCGAGCTGGTCCATGGCCGCCGGACGATAGACGTCGACGCTCACAAGCGCCACCTTCTTGCGCTCACGCTCGCGCAGCAGACGCGCCAGCTTGCCGGCACTCGTGGTCTTCCCCGAACCCTGCAGACCCGCGAGCAGCACCACCGCCGGCGGGCGGGTGGCCAGATTCAGCCGGTCACATGCCGCCCCCATGGTCTCCACCAGGGTGTCGTGCACGATCTTGACCACGGCCTGGCTCGGGTTCAGGGTGGCCATCACCTCCTGGCCGAGCGCCCGCGTGCGTATCGTCTCGATCAGGGTTTTCGTGGTCGACAGCGCGACATCCGCCTCCAGAAGGGCGATCCGCACCTCGCGCAATGCCTCACCGATGTTTTTCTCGGTCAGACGCGCCTCTCCGCGCAGGGTGCGCAGCGCGCCCTGCAAACGATTGCTCAGCGTTTCGAACATCTCTGTCTCCTGTGACCCATCGCCGACCTCCCGGGCGCGGGGCCTTCCCGCAACCCCCCAGGTATGCCATTATCGTGCCACCGTTACCCGTGCTGTCCTATGATACAACTCCTCTTCCATATCGTGGCCGTCATTCTCTATGCGCTCGCCGGCATCTACTACTGGCGCGCCCTGGAATCACCGCCGGGCGGCCAACATGATCGCCGGCGTGGTGCCTTCATAGGGGCCCTGGCGGTCATCTTGCAGGCCGGCCTGCTCATAGGCGACATCGATCACGATGGCCATCTGACGCTCGGCGTGGGCACCATCCTGTCCCTCGATGCCTGGGCGGTGGCCGCGATCTTCCTCGTGGCGTCGCTGCGCAAGCCCATCGAAAGCCTCGGGGCGTTCATCATGCCAAGCACGGCGGTGGCGACCATGGGACAGATATTCCTGCCGGCGAGTAGCGAGGATACGCGCATCAGCGATCCTTGGCTCGTGGCCCACATCGTCATCTCGATCCTGGCCTACAGCCTCCTTAGCATCGCCGTCGTCCAGAGCCTCGTCCTGTGGGTCCAGGAAAGCCGCCTGCGCCGTCGCCACCCGGCCCAGCTGCTGCGCGCGATCCCGCCGATGGAGACCATGGAGACCCTGATGTTCGAAATGATCCAGGTGGGATTCGTGCTCCTTACGCTGACGCTCATCAGCGGGTTCTTCTTCTCCGAGCAACTGTTTGGCGACCCCCTGCCCTTCACCCACCACAGCGTGCTCTCGCTTGTGGCATGGCTGGCCTTCGCCATCCTGCTCATAGGCCGCCGCCAGTTCGGATGGCGCGGGCGCAACGCCGTGCGCTGGACCGTCGGCGGCTTCGTGCTGCTGTTATTCGCCTACCTGAGCGCCGAATTCCTGTTCAAGCTGGTCCTGCCCAGCTGAGACGGCCCCGGCCAACACCCGTCCGGGCGGCCATTCTCCCTGGGGCACCGATCCTGAATGTCCGATGGCATGCCCATCTGCGGGTAGGCCGGGGGCGCAGACTCCCATACGGGAATGCCTCCACCACCACCGGGCGGCCCGGGCCTCATGGCCCCCCATTGAGAATGGCGGCGCTTTGGTATGGTTTGCTCGGGGATCGGCCGATCCGGGGCGCCGTCCTGGCACTTCCGGCCCCGAACGGCCGCTATCGGCGGCGCGTCCCGGCGTCCTTCGATCGCGCAAAGCCCGCCCGCCCCAACACAGATGCCCCCCATCGAGGATCGATCCGCCTTACTCCCAGAGCTTGGCCGCCATCAGCAGTACGGTGATCGCCATCATCACCTTCACCCACAGCTCTCCACGCCGGCTCATCGTAAGCCCGGTAGCCCACCGCGCCCCGACCATACCGCCAGCGGCGATGATCAAGCCGAGCCCCAGTGGATTTGCCCCATCCAGGCGAAGATAAGGGTGGCAGGCAACGTGTACACCGCGATAATGAGAGTTTTATAGGCATTGACGTGCGCGAGATTCTTGGTGAGCAAATGGCGCAGGGTAAAGATGAAGAGGAAGCCGATACCAAGCTGCATGAAGCCGCCGTAAAAGCCCAGCCCCAGCATGGTCGGATACAGCCATGGCGATGCCACGCCATCGGGACGTTCAGATCTTTCTATGGCCCTCTTCGGGGAAAACAGGCTGGCCGTGCTGAACGCCAATACGATCACCAGAATGCGCTGAAACCAGAAATTGCCGATATGAACGCTCGCAATGGCCCCCAGTATGGCTCCTGGCAGGGTCCACAGGGCGAGCTTCACCCCCGTTTTCAAATCCACCAGGTTATGGTGGTAGAAGGTGCGCGCGGCGGTGACGTTTTCCACAAAAATGCCGATGCGGTTGGTGCCGTTTGCGGTGATGGGGTCGAGGCCCACAAAGATCAGTACCGGCAGGGTCAACATGGATCCCGCGCCAGCCAGGACGTTGATGAACCCAGCTCCCACCCCGACAGAAAAACAATACCGGGAGAAGCCACCATGGCGTGGTGAGTGATGGCAGCGTCAGCAAATGCCAGCCTTAGAGAGGAGTGGACACGAAGGCCATGATACAGGCCCTCTTTAAACGAAACAGAGGGCCATTGAATTCGTTGGCCCCTCAGGGCAATTCGTACGCGAGCCGGCCACCCGGGTCTTGCCGTATACCAAGCCCCTGAAGCGACGACGGCTCCAACCTCACTGCTTGGCGCGCCTATCCGCTATCGGATCGAGGCCACCGCGGGTACCCAAGTCCTGGGCCGCCTGCAGCCTTCCCCGCCCCCTTGGCGCTTAAGGGCGCGGGGTCGTGGGATCGGTGGGGCCGACGCCACCCGGCGCCGTCATCGGCCACTGCCGTTTCCTGATCCGGCCCCACGTGCGGGTCGAAAATCTCGCGCGGCAGGTCGGCGCCGACGGGACTTGCGCCCAGGCCCCGTGCCCGCTGCCTGAGAGACCTTGGTCGATCCCGCCCGATTCGCCGCCCGTTCGGCCGGCCATACCGGGCATGGCGACCGCGCCGCCAACGGGATCGACGTCCGGCATCCGCTCGTCTGGTTCCCGTAGTCCCCGTGGTGGCACCCATTTCCGACCACGGCGTTTTCCATTGAGAATGGCGGCCCACCCGGGGTCAATCTCGAAAAACACCGCGGCCTATGGTAGGGTCTCGTGCTTGACTCTCAGGAGCCCCTTCGACCCTTGGACCACGTCCGCCTCGGTATGCTGGCCGGCGTACTGCTGTTTCTGATCTTCCTGTCCGGATTCTTCTCCGCG
>JAJZZU010000222.1 GCA_021797365.1 Pseudomonadota bacterium
TCCATTTTATGGATGTGGTAATCATATGCATTTAACACACATCATGCAAGAGGTGTTGCAAAACCTTCGGGCATGATTCGGTCGCGGGGCCCCAAGACATCGTCCATGCGCAGATGGGCCTGGGCCGCATCCGCGAGAAGCCCCAAATCGCACGTCTCGCCTTGCGCCGCTGCATGCACGGAATCGGCGACTGCGCATAGGACGGGGGCTATGGGCAGGACGAGCGCCTGGGGCGTTGTTGTCACGCGGTAGCCAGTAAGCGCGCCTTCGTCTTCTTCCATCCGGAAACACGCGAACCAGACGGCCGCCCCGGCATGCGCCAGTTCAACTTGCCGCGCGGCATGAAAGATGATGACGGGCAAGGCTCCATCCGGGGCCGCGCCTTCCTCCGGGGAGAGGGGCGCGCCCTGCCACGTCACGGGCTTGGCGAGGCGGTCAAGCAGGCCGCGTACGAGCCAGCTGAGGGCTTCGATGGGATCCCCGCGATCGGCGGAGGAATCCACGGACCCTGCATTGTCGGTTGCGGTATCCATAAGGCGGTTCCTTTCGTGGAGTGGGACTAAGGTCAGTGTAGCACACGTCTTATCATGGCCAGACGCGCGCGATACCATCGTGCCATGCGATTACGCACTTGGGTTTTTCTGGCATGGGTTGCCATGGGGGCAGGGGTGTTCCGCGCGCAGGCCGAGGCCACGGTTCTGCGGCCGGTGACGCCCGCCTGCCTCGTGGAGGCGGGGCTCCGTATGGGCGTTCCGCCGCTGGCGCTCGTGGGCATCATGACGGTGGAGGATGGTCAGGTGGGGCGTTCGACGCCGGATAGCAACGGCACGCGGGATTTCGGCCCGATGCAGATCAATTCCGTGAATCTTCCTCGCCTTCGCGCACGCTTCGGGTTGTCACGGCAGGTGATCGAAGATAACGGCTGCGCCAATGTCTGGGCGGGCGCCTGGATCCTGCGCAAGGAGTGGCTGGCCGACGGTCCTGATACCTCTGTTTGGCTGGCGATCGCGCATTATCACTCCGAGGTGATGGCTTTCGCGCGGCCCTATGCGTTCAAGGTTTACCAGGCCCTCGCGCGCGGCATCTCCCTGCAGGCGGTCCTGCGACACGCAAACGAGTAGAACAAGGAGTCCCTGATGCAGCAGGAAGGATCCGACAATCTGGTGATCAGCGCCATCGTGCTCTTCATCATGGGCGCGCTTGCCCTGGAATGGGTCTATGGCCACAACCGGGGTGTCATCAACGCGCCCTTTGTGATGTATGCCGAGGGGTCGGCGTGGCTTTTCCACGATCTTCCCGGGATCGAGCCATTCGCGCGGTGGCGGGAAGACTGCCAAATCGTCCTGCATTTCATCGCGGTCCATAGGCCCGCGGCCATGACCTGGGCGCAGACCTGGGACTGCGTGAAGTTTGCCTCGGCGCCGTGGCGCCTCTTCTCGTGGCCCTTCTTCCTGGTGGCGGCTGTCGTCTCCTGGCGGGGCGCGGGCCGGCTCACGCGCTGCCGGCAGATCCACACGGCCCGGTCGCTCATGCGCGTGCTGGTCAAGCGCTTCCCGTCGCTGACGCCGGCCGTGCGCTTCGATGCCCTGGCCCCGGGATCGGCACAGCACGGACCCTGGCGGGTGGCCATGTCGCCGATCGAGTGGCTCTGGACGCATAAGGCGGTTTATCTGGAGGGCAGTAAGCCCGGTGTGCGGAAGCCAATACCGCGCGACTGGATATTCCGGCCGGGAGATCTCGTGGTCAATACCGGCTCGCCGCTGCTGAAAGCGGGCAGCCGCGCGCGGCGATCCCTGCGCGTGGATACCGCGCGCGTCGAAACGCTGCTGAAAAAGCAGCTCGGCCGGTCCTTTGCCGGTTTTGAGCGGTTGCCCTACTACGCGCAGGGACTGGCCGCAGCCTTTGCGGCCTTCGGCAGTGGGCAGGATGGCCGAAATAAAGGGCAGGCGATGCTGGACCAGATGTCCTCTTCGATTGCCGAGACGTTCCCGGATTCACCCAAGACGGCGAGGGAGGGGAAGGATCGGTCCGTCTTCACGGTCGACACGACCGGCGCCGCGGATCTCTGGAAAAAGTACGCCTCCGCGGAGATGACGGAAATCCTCGCTATCCACAAATCGTTCACGAATGTCTGGATGACCGCGCTGCTCGGCTATGCGCGGCGGCGTGGCACGCTTCCCACCGCCCAGTTCGTCTGGCTGCGCGCCATCGACCGCACGCTCTGGTATGCACTGAACCAGTACGGCGGGCGGCGCCCCTGGGTCGAGGCGACGGGTGTGTGGGCGCATTTCGAGGCGGAACAGACCCTGGATCAGGTGCTCCTCGAGCCCGAGATCCTGGATGCCGCGGATTGGGTGGCCCACGAGATCTATCAGGACGGTTGGACGGATCGCTCGCCGCGCATCGGCGAATCGAATGAACCCGTAGACGCCTCAGGGAGGTTGTGATGGCAGGTAAGAGTCCGTTCCAGGGTCTGAGCGATGCCGAGCTTCTGGACCGCTCCGCGGTCATCGTGGATACCCGCCCGCTCACCCGGCAGGCCTTCGATGCGCTGATGCATCAGCCACCGGTGGCGGTGGGCGCCATCGGATTTCTGTGGTTTTGCGCGATGGCCTTCCCGTCGATGACGGTCCCTCTGCTGGGTGTGTGTCTGGGCATCATGATGGCGCGCGTGGTCTACACCCGTTGGTATGAGCGCCTGCCGTTGCGCCAGCCGTGGTTTTTGCGAAAACCCGATCCTGGTGATCGCGATCCGGCGGGCAAACACCCGCTTTCACGGGGCGTCATATACGTGGGGAATGAACGCAAGACGAACAAGGAAATCTGGATCTCGAAGCAGGATGCCTTGAATCACATCATGATCTTCGGCGCGACCGGCGCCGGCAAGTCCGAATTCCTGATCTCCATCGTCTTCAATTTCATCGCCGCGGGAAGCGGCACGTTCTACATAGACCCCAAGGCCGCCCTCCAGCTCGCGATCCAGTTTCATGTGATGGCGCGCATGTGTCTGCGCGACGACGATTTCCGGCTCCTGAACTTCATGACGGCGGGCGACCCGTCCGGTACCAAGCGGCCTATCCGCTGGCCCGAGAAACGCACCAACTGCGTGAACCAGCTCGCGTTCCTGAACGCCGATGACGCAGTGCAGATGATCGAGGCCTTGATGCCAAAGACCGAAGGACAGAATTCGGTCTTTTCGCAAAACGCGCAGACCCTGCTGCGCGGTCTCATGCCGCCGCTCGTCTATCTGCGCGACAGGAAGGAAATCGAGATGTCCATGGAGACCGTGCGGACCTATCTGGCGCGCGACAAGGTCACGGAGCTTTCTCAGCGCAAGGACATTCCGGACCACTTGATCGCCGGACTGCGCAGCTTCCTGTCGTCGATGGGATACCAGCCGGGCATGCCGCTCGAGAAGCAGGGCAAGGTCTTCAACGAGCAGTATTCCTACGCCGCGAACTATTTCAACATCGCCTTCGCGTCGCTCGTCGATACCTATCGCGCGATCTACGAGACGCCGGCGGGCGATACGGATCTCTTCGACATGATCCGTAATCGACGCATCGTGCTGGCCCTCCTGCCATCGCTCCAGAAATCCGCGCAGGAGTGCGAGACCCTGGGTAAGATCAACCTGTCGGCCCTGCGCGCGGCGATCGCCGTGGGGCTTGGCAGCATGCCCGAGGGCACGATCGACGATACGCTCTACAGCCTGCCGCTCGCGGCGGATTTCCCGTTCTTGTCCGGGACGGACGAATACGCGGCGATCCCTGTCCCGGGATATGCCGAGGTGGCGACGCAAGGCCGTGGCCTGGGGATCGCCGCCGCGGTCGGGACGCAGGACTATCCCGGCCTCATGAAGGCCGACGAGAAAGGGGGCGGGCAGATCATCGCCAACACGCGGCTGCGCGCCTTCGGGCGTGTCGCCGATGCGCAGACCTTCCAGCTGCTGAAGGAACTGGCCGGGGAGTGGCATGTCGCGCAACAGTCGCAGCTGACACGCGAACAGATGGGGCCCGCGAAAGGCCATGGGGGCCACCGGATGAACTTCCAGGCGACTCCTTCGGTCGGGATCAGCGCGGCGTCCCGCGTGGCGCCGATCGACCTGCAGTGCCAGATCGAAGGCGAGTACCATCTGCTGATGGACGGCGTCCTCGTGCGCGCCAAGGTGTTCTATAGCTCCATCCCTTTGGAGGCGAATTACGCCATGGAGCTCGCCCGCATGGTCACGCCGCATCATCCGGACAAGCGCAAGCTGTCGATGAAGTATGGCGCCATCCGCGAGCTCGCCAACCGCCTGGATGAGATCGCGCGCGACCCGGAGACCTTCCGTGACCTGACTCAGGCGATCCATAAGACCCGGGCGCCGGCGGGTATCACCGAGGCCTTACTACCGCCCTTGCGACAACCACTCACGGACGAGGCGACCCTGTCGGCGATGGACCGGACCATCGCGGCCTTCGTGCGCTATGCGCGGGCCCTGGAATCGCCCTCGAAGGCGCCGCCTGGCGGTGACCGGCCAGAAAATCATCCTATCCAGGATGCGCCGGATATCGGCGCGGAGTCCACGAGAGACAAAGGGCCCGTTACGGAAAGTGAGACACCCGTACCTGTCGTGGCACACACACCGGTGGCCGAGACAGCCGGCGGGCACGCACAGCCCGCGCCGGCCATGGTGGTTGAGGTGGCAGATCCGGAAGTGGACCGCGAGGCTGGCCTGTCAGGCCCAGGGGGAGTGGCAAGTCTTGCGGAGTCGGTATCCCGCGTCACGGCCTATCTCTTTGGTGAAGAAGGGGACACGGCCCTCGGGGCGGATCTCGCGCAGATAGAACAGGCTGTGGGCCAAACGCCCGAGGCGGCGGCGAAGGCCTCACAGCAGGTTCTGGACGCCGTCCATGCAGATCTCTCCTATCCGGCGGCGGTGACGCCGGTGCCGGAGATGGGCCGGGACGTCGTCATGGATTCCATCAGCGTCCTGATGGCGCGAGCAAGGAAGGCGGGGGTTCGCGATTCAGGCAACGGGTGTAGACC
>JAJZZU010000011.1 GCA_021797365.1 Pseudomonadota bacterium
GGGATATTTTTCCTCCAGGCCTGGAGGAAAAATATCCCGATCCGCCGTTGATAGGGGCCACGGCCGAGGAGCGGGCCGTGACACGCATGTGGCTGCGTCGCATCGAGCGGCGTGTCACCGAACCCTTCTATGCCGCGTTCCATTATGGACCGGCGGCGGCCATGTACCGGTCGCGCATGGTGATCCTTCCCGATTGTGTCGACGGCTTCAAGGCGCTCATGCACGATGGTCTTGGCTGGTTGGACGGCCAGATGGAGGGGCGCGCCACGATCGTCCCCGGCCGCTATACCGTTGCCGATATCGCCCTGTTCGCGGCCCTCGATTTTGCGCAAAGCGTGGGATTTTCATGGTCCGCGGGCCATACGAATCTCGTCTCGTGGTTTGCCGCCATCGCCGCCCGCCCCGCCGCCCGGGCGAGTCTCCATCCGTTGGCCGTGGCCCGCGGCCGGCAGTGCTGATCTCGGCGGGTCCCGCCGGCTAGGGGCGCAGGGCATCGACGATGCGTCGCGCCAGACGCGCGACGGCCTGCCCCATCGCGCGTGTCTCCGGGGGGTAGCCGGCCGGCGCCTTCACGGTGAGACGCACGGCCCCCTGGCCGCCACGGCCCGGGCCCTTGACCGACCAGCGGGCACGCAATAACACCCGGCCGTGGCCGTCTGGCAGGAACCGCTGGACGACCACTCGGACGATGGCCGCGTTTGTGTCCGCGCCCAGGGATTGGCCCGGCATGCGCACGGTGGACGAAGGCGCGACCCGCGCCGCCATGTCGCGCGCGAGCGCAAGGCGCATAAGGGCCCCGAGCGGGGCGATCCAGCGCGCATGGCGGGCGACGTGCACCACGCTCCCGGCCCCGGAATAGGTGAAGGCCAGGCGCCGGTAGCCGGGTGGCATGACGATCGGCGCGACGGCAATGGCGCACACGCCGACACGAACGCGCGGCGTGTGCGCCGGGCGCGCCGGCAGTGCGAAATAGCGGGTCGGGGTGCTGGCGCATGAGGCGAGCATAAGCATCGCCGCCCAGGACGCGATCCTGAGGCGGTAAGGGGCGACAGGCCTTGCGAATCCCGGGGAGGTCGAGGTCATGGATGTCCCTTGACGGTCCGACTAGCTTCGCGGGCAGTGCGCGCCTCGTCAATCCGGCGGGCCGTTTGCGCGGGTGCGGTCCGAGTCGAGCGGCGATGCGTCCCCGGCGCCTGTCTTTGCGATGCGGCGGCCACCAAAACCCTTCGATCGTTCATGCCGCATTGCCGAGGCCGGCGGAGCCGGCCGTGGACGCTCGTGGGTCGGGCTATCAAGCGAAGGGCTGATCAGCAGGTGCTTAAGCGGCGATACAATGGCCCCGCCTATTTGCCGGGAACGCTCATGCCATCGCATAAAGGACGCTGCCTTCGATCGCTTGTGCTCGCGGTTGTCGCGTTTCTGACTGGATGCGCGCAAAAGGGATATTGGCTTGTGCATCCCAAGGGCGCGATCGCGCGCACCGAGTGGCATACCACCATCCTGGATGTCGCGGTCATGGGGAGCGTGGTGCTCGTGGCCGGCGGTCTGGTGGCGGCCTTTTTATGGCGATACAGGGCTGGCGGCAAGTCCCGGAGTTACGATCCCACCTTCACGGCGTCGCTCGTCATAGAGGTCCTGGTGTGGGGCATACCGCTCATGATCGTAGGGTACCTGTCGTATTTTTCCGTAAAGAGCGTGTTTGCGACGAACCCCTACAATCCACTTGCGGTGCGCCGTGCCATGGCCCGCGAGGGACGCATGAACGAGGCCTTCACGCGCCGCGCGGACCCCGCCGGGGTCAATGCCATAGACCCCGCGGCCCATCCCGTGCGCCCTGTGCGCGTCGATGTCGTGACCACCGATTGGCAATGGGTCTTCATCTATCCAAAACAGGGGATCGCGACCGTAGATGAGCTCGTGGTCCCGGTCCGGACCCCGGTGAAATTCCAACTCACGTCCACGACCGTGGTAAACGACTTCTTCATCCCCGAGCTTGTCGGCGAGATCGACATCATGCCCGGAATGCGCACCAAGCAGGGCATGATCGCAAGTCGCACCGGAACCTATCACGGGTATTCCGACGACTTCAGCGGCGGCGGGTTTTCGTGGATGGGCTTTGTCACGCGCGTGACGAGTCCGGCGCGCTTCAGGGGCTGGGTACGGCACGTCCAGGGCGCCAAGGATCACCTGACCGATGCCCGTTTCACGCGCGTGGCGCAACCGACCATAAATCTCGTAGACAAGATCCGGCATTTTTCCCACGTGCAGAAGGGGCTTTTCGATCACGTCATTGAGCAGGTCATGGAGGGGCGGGTCTATCGCACGCCATTGGCCATGACTGAGAGCATGACCAAGCCCATGAAGGTGCGGTTGATCAAATAAACCAAAGGAGTGATGGATGCTCGTTCATTACCCGGGTCCCTGGAGTCCGCTTCTCGGGCGGCTCGCCTTGAAGCAGATCCCGTTCCAGAATCCGATCCTCGTCTGGACCTTCGCGCTGGTGGCCTGCGCGACGCTCGTGATCCTCGGGGCGATCACCTACTACCGGTCATGGGGCTATTTGTGGCGAGAGTGGCTGACGACGGTCGATCACAAGAAGATCGGTGTCATGTACTGTCTTCTGGGGCTTGTGATGTTTTTCCGCGGCTTTATTGACGGCGTCATGATGCGCACCCAGCAGGTCATGGCTGTGGGGCCGCATTCGCCCGGTTACCTCGGGGCCCTGCACGGTTACCTGCCGCCTTACCATTTCGGGCAGATCTATAGCGCGCACGGGACCATCATGATCCTGTTTGCCATCACGCCGATCCTGATCGGGCTCATGAACATCGTGGTTCCCTTGCAGATCGGCGCCCGCGACATGGCCTACCCCTATCTGAACGCGGTATCGTTTTGGCTTACGGCGGCGGCCACCGGCCTTGTCATGATCTCGCTTTTCATAGGCGACTTCTCCCATGCCGGATGGGTGGGTTTGAGCCCGCTTACCGAGCTTGCCTACAGTCCGGGCGTGGGGGTCGACTACTGGATATGGGCGGTGCAGATCGGCAGTGTGGGCACGACGCTTGCCTCGATCAACATCATCATGACCATCGTCAAGTTGCGCGCGCCGGGCATGACCTGGACGCGCATGCCGATATTCTGCTGGAGCGCGCTTAGTACGAGCGTCGTGGGCCTGAGCTCCTTCCCGGTGTTCACGGCGGCGGTGGCGCTCTTGAGTCTCGATCGTTACGCCGGGACGCACTTTTTCACGCCGGGCCTCGGCGGCAATCTGATGCTCTACACCGACCTCTTTTGGATTTGGGGCCATCCCGAGGTGTACTACGTGGTATTGCCGGCCTTCGGCATCATATCGGAGATCGTACCGACGTTTTCCGAGAAGCCGCTTTTTGGTTACATGACCATGGCCGCGGCGAGCATCGCCATAGGAGGCGTGTCGTGGTCGGTGTGGCTGCATCATTTCTTCACCATGGGGGCGGGGCCTGGTGTGAACTCGTTTTTTAGCATCGCGAGCATGCTCGTGGGGATTCCCACGGGGGTGAAGGTCTTCAATTGGGCATTCACCTTGTACCGCGGGCGCATACGCTTCGATCTCCCCATGCTGTGGGCGCTGGCGGCGCTGGTCCTGCTCCTAACTGGGGGGCTTACCGGCATGATGCTCGCCATGCCGGCGATCAACTACACGGTCCATAACAGCGTCTTTGTCGTGGCGCATTTTCACAACATGTTAAACGTCGTGGGATTTGCAGCCATAGGGGGCATTAATTTCTGGTTCCCGAAGGTGTTTGGCTTCAAGTTGGACGAACGCATCGGCAAGCGCGCCTTTTGGTTCTTCAGCGCCGGCACGGTGGTGTTGTTCGGCTCCATGTATGCACTGGGATTCATGGGCATGCCGCGGCGCATAGACTACATCCCGTTCGTGTCATGGCGACCGCTATTGATAAGCGAGGAGGTCGGCATCTTTTTGTTCCTGATAGCGGCCTACTACATGTTCAAGCAGATGTATGTCAGCATCCGTGACCGCGCGCAACACCGGGTGACGGGCCCGGACGCTTGGCGGACGGCGCGTAGTCTCGAATGGCTCACGCATTGCCCCGTGCCATTCTATAACTTCGCGCTGCTGCCTTACATAAACAGCCGTGATGAATGGGCGTGGCGGCGCCAGAACGGGCTCGTGAACCTGCGCCCCGACCATTATGAGGACATCCATCTCCCCAATAATACCTTCGTGCCCATCCTGCTCGGGGCGCTCGCCTTTGGTCTCGGGTTCGGCATGGTGTGGCGCATGTATTGGCTGGCGGGCTTGAGCCTCCTTGGCATCGTGGCGGCGGTGATCGCGCGGTCCTTCGAGGGGGATTCGGGGCACACCATCCCCGGGGCGCGCATCCGTGAGCTCGAGGAAGGCTTTCCCGAGGACCCGGACAGGGCGGCGCCGGCGGCCGATGTGGTGGGGGGTGTAGTGGCCTTTCAGGCCTCCATGGCGCCGCGCAGCCCGGTGCAGGGGCCGTAGCCCCGGGGCCCTGCCGATAGCGAGTACAGGGAGCAGGCCGATACATGTCAAGGAGGTGCCGTGAGTAAAGAGGCCTATGTCGATCCGGCGAATGCCGTGCTCTGGCAGTCCGATCCCCCGGAGCACGACAGCATTTCGACCAAGACCCTGGGGTTCTGGTTGTACCTTCTCAGTGATTCGATGATCGTGTCGAGTCTGTTTGCGAGTTATCTCGTATTGAACCATCGCGTCAATGCCGCGGCCGGCCCCACAGCCGGCACGGTCGTGCACCCGGTGGTGGCATTCTTCGAGACCGTGCTGTTGTTTTCCGGGATCCTCGCTTATGGTTTCGCGATGGTGGGACTAAAGCGCGGGGACAAAAACGCCGTGCTGTCGGGACTTGCCGGCGCCATCGTCCTTGGTGCGGGCTTTCTGGTGGTCGAGGGGGTCGATTTCGCGGGGCTTGCCCTGCATGGCATGGTGCCCGAACGCAGCGGGTTCCTGTCGGCTTTTTATACGCTCGTGCTCTACCACGGCGCGCACCTCGTCTTCGGGATTCTATGGACGGCGGTGATGATGGTGCAGGTGGTGCGCGAGGGGTTTACGCAGAATGTCGTCTATCGGCTCCTGAACCTGAAGCTGTTCTGGTTTTTTCAGGGGTTTCTTTGGATCTATGTCTTTAGTTTCGTCTATCTGACGGGGGCCCTCCATGTCCACTAGCACACACGATGATCCTCTGCGGCACCCCGAGGTGCAATTGGCCCACGGCGGGCAGTACGTGACGGGCTTTGTTCTATCGTTGATCCTCACCGCCTTGCCTTTATGGCTCGTGGTCGATCATCTGGGGACAGAGCTTCGCCTGATGCTCGTCGTGGTCGCTTCGGCCGCGGCGCTGACGCTGGTGCAGGGCTACTTCTGGTTGCGGCTCGATATCTCCCCGACGCAGCGCTGGATGACCGCGGCGTTCGTGCTTTTCATACCGCTTTTCGTCATGACCGTCGGGCTTACGGCCTGGATGTTTGCGACGCTCTACACGCGCACCATGATCCCGACCTTGATGCACGCCCCCGCGTTCGGCCATTAGGCGATCAGGATACGTTTGGCGGGTGGCGTGGACGGGCCTAACGGTGCGGGGCCTGGAGCCGGTTTAGGACGTTGCGCGTGATGCGATCGACGACCGGATGGCCGCTGGCAAGGACCTGCGCCCAGTCGGTACTGCCGGCGGAAAATACCGTGCCGCCGCGCTCATAGACACCCATGACCGCGGCATGGAGCCCGTGACGCGCGGGGTCGTGTTCGCGCGGCGGGAGTTCCTGCCAGCGGCCATCGAGAGGGGCGACGGCCAATAGCCGCAGGGTCGCGGGTGTGCCGCCGCTTTCGGCCTCGGCGGCAAGGCGTGCGCGTCCCGTGTACGCATCGAAATCCGCAAGCGGCGCGCCGTCGCATTCGTAACCGACGAGCGGGGGCGTGGTGTCGTGACCGAAGGCCGAGCCGGGCTTGAGGCCGGTCCCGGCAAATGCCCAATGGTCCGCGTCCTGGACACGGTAACCCGACGTCGCCCGCGGCCCATCCCACCAGCCGCCCCCGTGACGGTAGCTCACGCCCGTGAGGCGGTCTTCGGGGCGCCCGGCACCGCTTGACGGCCACCAATGGTCGAGTGCGCCGCACGGGCCTCCCTGATGGCAGACGAAGGCGCGCCGCCGATCGACCATGTGGATGCGCCACCAGCATATGTTGGCCCCGAAGAAGGCGACATGGCCGCCTGTCGCGACAAATGTCTCTACGGCGTCGCGCGTCCCTTCGGTCCAGTATTCGTCATGGCCGACGCACAGCATGAGCCGATAGCGCGCACCAGAGACGGCTCCCGTGTCCAGGTCGCCATCGGTGCAGAATTCGGGATGGTAGCCGTTGCCATGGAGCCAGCGTATGAACGGCGCGTCCCAGTGGGCAAAGGTCTGGCGCGGTGAGGTCGGATCGTAGTGGTCGGGCGCGCCCCATGTCTCCCCGCCGATCCCGCCTCCGGGACGCTGCAGGCTCACTTTGCTGCCGGGCGGGTCCGGGGAACGCGGGGGATTATGATAGAGGCAGCCCCCGCCGGAGCTGTTGTAGGCGTGATAGGTGGCGAGCGGCAGCTTATAGAGCAGCGGGTCTTGGCCGCGGCCGCGGACCACGAACAATGCCGCGGGTTTGGCGAAGTCCATGGGCACCTCGGGCGCTGCCTGTTCGTGGAGGCGGGCCAGGTAGACGCCGCTCGGCCAGTCCTTGGCGGTGGCGACCCGATAGACCGGCCATTGCCAGTCTTCATCGGCGCCGCGTGCGCACGCGGCCTGGCCGCGGAGCCAGCCGCTTTCCCATACCGGCGCAAAGTCGGTATGCCAGCGATAGATCCGGATACGAAAGCGCGGCGCGTCGGTGGCGACATGGAGTACGAGCGTCTCTCCGGCCGCGAGGCTTGCCTGGTCGGGGTAGCCCTGGATCATGGCACCCTCAAAATATCGTCTCCGGCTCGGCGCGCTTGGTGAGGAGATAAGGCGGCATGGCGAGTGCGTGCAGGGGTGTGTGGCGGAAGGTGGCGAGGGCCTCGTCGACGGTCTCCACGATCGGCTCCTCCTTGCGATTGAATGAGGTATTGAGCAGCACCGGGACCCCCGTGCGTCGCGCGAAGTCCGCGAGGATGCGCCGTAACAAGGGATCATCGCTGTCAGCCACCGTTTGCAGGCGGGCGGTATTGTCGATATGGGTCACGGCCGGTATGACGGTCGTTGCCTCGGGGCGCACGCCGGCGGCGAATTGCATGAACGGTGACGGACCCTTGATCTCGAAGAATCGTTCGGCCTCCTCCAGGAGGACGATGGGCGCGAGCGGGCGAAACCATTCGCGCTGTTTTACGCGCGCGTTGATCCAATCGCGCACGCGCACGTCGCGTGGATCCCCCAGGATACTGCGATGACCGAGGGCACGCGGGCCGAATTCGCTGCGCCCCTGGTAGAGCCCCACGACGCGCGAGTGCGCGAGCAGATCGGCAATGCGCGCGGACAGGTCGTCGGGGCGCTCGATCACGAGATCGCAGGCGGTGTGCAGCGCATCGTCGATCGCCCCGGGTGCGCGCGCGGGCCCGAGAAAGTCGGTATTCCAGCGGTATCGGCAGGGGGCCTTCAAGATCTCGGTGAGGCCGTAGATCGCGCATCCCAGGGCTGTGCCGGCGTCGCTCGGTGCGGGCGGGATGAACACCCGCCGAAACGGCGATTCGCGCCACAGCCGGTCATTGGCCGAGCAATTCAGGGCCGTGCCCCCGGCAAAGCATAAATCTTCGGCGCCGGTCTTTACCGCCAGCCAGCGCGCGAGGGCCAGGACACCCTCTTCGAAGGCGTGCTGGCCGGCGGCAGCGAGATCGGCGCTGACGCGCAGCCGGACCTTGTCCCCATCGACGTAGCGGAATCGCTGGTGGTCGGCCATGATGTCGAGCCAGGAATCGGGGATACGGACCACGCCATGGGCGACGTCAAGCGCCGGCAGCCCCAGGGCGCGGTGATCGCCATAGGGGGCAAGGCCCATGACCTTGCCTTCATGGCCCTCGCCCGGAAAGATCGCCTGGGTAAGCAGGAAGTAGAACATCCCGAGCCCCACCGGCCTTTGGCGATCGCCCTCCCAGCATTGCTTTGCCAGGCACCGCAGCCCCTCGCGGTCGGCCTCATAGAAGGATGAGACCTCGCGCCAATCTCCCGGGACGGTGTCCCGTCCCGGCCAATCCTCGATACAATCCGCAGCCGGGCTCCCTTGGCCGTCTACGATCATGATCGCGGCGCGGCGAAACGGCGACGGGGGGAAGACGCTGTAGAGGTGTGCGAGGTGGTGGGACAGGCGCGCGCGCCGGGCATGAGGCGCAAAGGATATGTTCTCCTCGATCTCCCGCTCGTATTCGCCGATATGCCGTTTCTCGGCATCCGACGAGAAGCATTCCACGAGCACGTCCACCGGACGGCCCAAATCGCGCAGGAGCGGGGCGTAGAGACGGGATACGTCGCCGCGCTTCCCCCAGTGGTGCTTCTCGCGCGTCAGGCGTTCCTTTTGGATCGCGCACACGACTTCCTGACCACGCATGATGCAGAGGCTTGCGTCTTGCGTGCGATTGATGCCCACGATGATCGCGTCGTCCATGCGCTAGCTCCTCCGTTTGTCGATGGGCGGACCGATCGGCCGGATAGGTCTCTCGGGCGACCGCGCCCATCGGGGCCCCGCGAATCGTTCACAGATCTCCGGCCGGCCAGGGCCGGCATCATGGCGTGGCGCTGCGCGGATGGCAGAGCTGCGCCGCTCAGGATCGGGGATGTCGCCACCCCACCCGCGTTCGGCGGGCGGCATCGCCGGGAGTCGCCAGCGCAGGTAGTGGTGGGCGTTTTGCTAACAAATCCGCGCACGGTTACGCCCCTTCATCGGGTCAAAGGCCGGCCCCGCTTCGTGCCCCGCGCGATATGGCACGTAGGCCGGGATAAACGCGTCGCCGATGCGCAACGGGCGCGTCAGCAAAGACGTGACAGTACCCGGACGGATGTGGAGAACTCGGGGTGATCGATTGTGATCCTTGGGCCTGCGATGCATGGAAAATCTCCCGGTGCTTTGAAGAGGGCCCGCGTAGCATAGCCGCTCGCGCACGCCCCGATAGCGACCGAACGGCGGATGAAGCGATCCCCGAGTCCATGCCGAACAGGACCAAGCCCGCGGAAATACCAGGAATAATATGGACACGAACCGCCGTGACGATGCGAGATTGACGTGGACCACAAGCGCATTCCGGCGTCCGCCCAATAGCGGCCCTATCGATGGCGCGATGGGCACAGACAGCATTGCCGGATTTAAGGGCGGCGCTTGGCGCACCATGGGGCGCGACGTCTAGGAAATGTCTCCGCCGCCGGCCTCGTCTTGACGTTTCGCTTCGGCGCGCGCGATCCAGGCCGTGAGTTTACGAATCCAGAAGGTCGGGAAGGTTGCGATGACGGTAATGATGGTGACTGCGATCAAATACGCGATAAGCATGATGGCGACCCGTCGTATGCGCGGCCAAAAAGCGCTAGCCGCGAGCGATTCATTATCGCCCATATGCAATCGTGATGCCAGCGACAACGACTGCGGCGGCAGCCGCGCGCGCCGATGTCCGGGTACGGTTATGCGCAGCCGGCCCCAGGGCGGCGGACGGTGCGGGATGGTGCGGGCCTCGCCACATAACCCCGATCTCCCCGACCCAGCCGTGACGCTCCGGGCGGCCATGGTGAGGCGGATGTTCATCTCATGGATCCCGCCGTGCCCTGGATCGCGGATCCCGGAGGGGGCCGCCAGGCGGACTGGGCGCGGCGCGTGCCCTTGTCCGTCCGGGTCTCGGCGCTGGCGCCCCGAAAAGTCGTTGTCGCAGACAGACCCGATGATAAGCGCAGTGTCTGGGTGGCGGCCCTAAGGTCCGTTGTCACCGGGAACCAGGTCTTGAAGACCTCGCCGGTCGCGCGGTCGACGATCTGCGGCTCTTGCCCGAAGTCGACCTGGGCGACCTCGGCGACCGCGAAATCCAGGATCACCGTGGCCGGAGGATCAAAGTCGACGGCCCGATCGAGCAGACGGCAGATGGTGTGCACACTGCCGGTGAACCGACACTTGCGTGCCAGCGCCTGCTGGATGGCCTTCGCGGTGATCCCCTGACCGTGCCAGGCGAGGATCTGCTCCCGGAAGGGAGCAGCACTCGACACCAACCGGTTCGTGGGCGCCGGAGCCAACACCTGCGCCCATTCCCGGTCCTCGGGCAGGGGAGTCTTGGGCTCAAGCCAGCCCCGCTCAAGGGCCTGTCGTCGCACCCGCGCCACGGTCTTGCGACCCACCCACTGGGCGCGCGTCCCATCGCGATCGGACTCGCCCCATCGCAGGCGTTGAATCACTTGCCGGATCTCATACATCTCGAACCTCAGTGGCTCATCGCGTCTCCTCTCGATAAAAAACCTCGAGAGGGTAACGCACCAAGGGGTCCGAAACGGGAACCGGTGACTGGACGTGGCCTCTATTAGGGCGCGAATCGACTGGCGCCATGAGGGAGGCCGCGAACGACATAGCCCCATGGGGCGTGCATCAAAACGCCCTCACGAAGGGCCCTTTACGCCGCCCCATAGGGCCTTCCCCCCGAGTCCTCCTGGCGATGCCTGGATCGCGCACCATGAAAGACGGCGGTCACGCCGCCATTCAAGCCCGCGTTCGGCACAAGAATCGTGATTTCCCCCAAAGTGAGAGCGGTCACCGTATTTGATGGACTAATGTTCACGATCGGTGATGGACCGGCGGCACAAGCGATCGTGACGGCTACACCGTCACGATCGGGGGTCGGATCAAAACGGCGGGTCGCTCAGCGGCGGCATCGAGTCGCCATAGTCATCCCGTGATGTTGGCCGATCGTTGTAGTAGCGATGGATCTGCGCAAAGTAGCGGTTCTGAAAGCGGATAATGAACGTCTCAAGGAATTCGCTCAGGGCGATCACCGCCTCGTCGGGCAGTTCGGGGAAAGGGATAAAATCGGACTCTTCGTTGGACATGACGGCGCTCCTTCGGGTCGCAAGGGTCAGGGTGTGGCCCGCGCACGGCGCGGATGGGCGGTGGGCCCGCCGAAGACCTCGAGATAGAGTTTCTCGTCGAGGGTGGTGATCTCGCGTTGTGCGGCGCTCATGAGGAGTTCGGCGGCCATGCCGGCGAGAATGCGGTAATTGCCGGCGGCGTGGTCGACGAGCGTCGCGCGCAGCCCGTGCGTCATGAGGCAAGCGCCGCCGGCGGTCTTGAGCAGGTGATCGAGGGCCGCGGCGAGCTCCTCGCGGCTGGCCGCCTCGGCGCTCAGGCGCGTCCGGATGCGGGAACCCAAGGGAATGAGCTCCTCGCGTCTTAGCTTCTCCAAAAGCCTACCATCACCCGCGAGCACGACGGCGAGCAGCGACTGCGAGTCGAAGCGAGCGCTGGCGAGCAGCCGCAGCTCGTTGAGCACAGCCGGGCTCATCTCCTGGGCTTCGTCGACCAGCAAGACGGAGCGACGCGTAGTCGAGCCCAGGTGATCGAGCCAACGGCTGCGTAGCGCCTGGAAGCCGCCCCAGCGGTTTGAGACACGAATGGCGACCCCGAAGATATCACCGAGCTCACGATAGAAGTCCGAGAGATTGCTTTGCGGGTGGTGGACGACGCCTACCGTGAGGTCGGGCAGACGGGCGAGGCGCTCGGCCAGGATGCGTAGCACCACGCTCTTGCCGCAGCCCGGATCGCCATGCACGAGGGCGAAGCCGCCCTCGCGCAGGTGCGCATGCTCGATGCGCCAGCAGAAGGTCTCGATCTTCGGCGACCGGTAGAGGGCCTCGGTCGGCACCTCGGGGGAAAAGGGGTCGAACTTGAGCCCATAGAGGGCGAGCAGTCTCTGGTTCATGCAGGGTCATCCTTTGGGTGGGATTCGGGCAGGTACGCCGGCGGCAGCCCCGTGGCGGCGTAGTCGGCGATCATCTGCTTCAAAAGCGGCGCGACGCCGGAGGCGGCCGGTGTCGGGGCGCGGCTTGGGGGCTCGACCGTGCGGCGCAGCCGCTCGGCATTGGCGGCCTTGTCGATCGGGTATACCGGGCAGAGGATGGTCCCGAGCCGCGGATCGATCAGATCCACCTGCCGCAAATCCCAGCGCGCATAGCGCAGGTGGACCTCGCTGAAGTGCCGGTAACGGGTGGGGATCTCGAAGCGACGCCCCTCGAGGCTTACCATGCCGTCGGAGCGGCGCACCCGCCGCTTGGCCTCGATGCGGAAGGCCGCGCGCAGCGCATCGCTTCCCGGACAGGCGCGTGCGACCGAGGGGCCTTCGAGGTAGCGTTGAAGGGGCGTGGCGCCGATCTCGCGGTGCACCGTGCGATGGTATTCCTGGGTGACCCAGGCGCAGGTGGCCAGGTTCAGCTGATCGAGCGTCAACCGCTCCTCGCCCTCGAGCATCGCCAAAAGCCGCCCCTCGACCCGGGACCACAGGTTCTCCTGCTTGCCGTTGACGTGCGGCGAACGGGGTAGCGTCGGCACATGCAGAATGCCCAATGCGGCCAGTCCCGCGGTGAACTCGCCGGACATCATCGCCGAGCCCCGGTCGCTCATGAGGGATCGGGGCAGACCCACCTTCGAAAGGGCCTGCGAGAAGCCGTGCACGAGCTGCTCGGTGCCCTCGGATGTGTACCACTGGGCGTGGGCGAGATAGCGCGAACGGTCGTCGACGAAGGCGACCAGCAAGGGCTTGACCCACTCGCCCTCGCACGAGAGGACCTTGCGCGAGCCGTGATGGAAGTCGAGATGCATAAGTTGCAGGACATACTCGACCTCATAGCTTCTGATCTCACGCTCCACGAGTGTTGCGCCGGCGCCGGGGATGACGGGATCGCCACGGCGCGCGGGGCGCTTGCGCGTCAGACCCTGAGCCTTCAGGTAGCGCCGGACACTGGAGTAGGAGGGACACGGCACGCCCGGATCGACGGCAGCCAGGCGTACCCGCAGATTGTCGTGGTGCAGCTGGGCCGTCCACCCGGGATGCTCCGCATACTGGAGGCGCAAGACCTCTTGCGCCTCTTGGCCGACGCTCAGGAAGCCGCCGATGTCGCGCCGGACCTGGTTGCGCAACACGGTCACCGGGTCGGCGGCATGGCGGGCGGCGTAGAACCATCGCTCGATAGTGGAGGCGCCGAAGCGCACATCGAGTCCGGTCAAGGGGTGGCGCCAGGTGCGTTCGGCGAGCGCGCTTAAAGCCGTCTGCAGATCCCCGGGCGCGGGGGGTGCGGCCAGCAAGGGACCGATGATGGCAAAGCGCAGCCGCGCCCATCGATCGCGTCGGCGCAGATCGTCGTTTGAGCCCACCATACCCTCCTCATGCCGTCACATGGCGATGGCGGGGCAGTCTAGGCACCCGTTCTCGCCTCTGCTACCGGCATCCTCTGCGGGCGGGCGGGGGCGCGTTCGCGGCCCTTGGATTACCTGCTCATGGCGGCGGTGCCGAGCGGGCCCATGAAGCGCAAGAGTTGCCCCATCCGCTCAAGGCAGCCGGGTCCCTGGAAGCGTTGAAGCAGGCCGTGGGGTAGGAGATCGCCCGTAAGCGGCGGCATGAAGCGGCTGCGCACCGACTGCCAAAACCCCGTCTGCTGGAAATCCCTCCGCCACCATGCCCGCCAGCGCAAGAGGGTGCGCGCGGGCACCTTGAGTCCGTCGCGCACCGACTGCGCGGCATGACCACCGGCCGGCGAGACCAGCATCAATAGGACCGCCACGTACACCCGTCGACCCAAAAAGCGCACCGAGGCCGGGGTCGTGCGGGCATCGCATCGCCCGCAGGTGAAGCTCAGGCGCTGGGAATACTCCTCCCGCATCGCCGCCGGGCAGCCGCGGGGTTTGCGGGGGAAATCCGCCACGTGCAAGGGTCCACCGCACCGGGGGCAACGCCCCAGGCGCGCCTCCTCAGCCAATTCGGCGTCGATAAGGGAGAGAAAATGAAAAAAAGCGGGATCTTGAAGCAAGGCATGGCACACTAGCGGGGTCTCCTTGGTCGCGAAACCGGAGACTCTCCCGAGGGGGTCGTCTTGATCAAGATCCCCGAGGGAGATCCCCCTCAGTCCATCACGAAACGTGACCACCGCGGGCCGAAAAGCCATCAGATATCATGCTCGTGCTCACAAAGCGGCAGCGGCACGGAGGCCCTGTGGGACCCGCACGCCCGAAACAAGGCGTGAGGCCTGGGATACTAAGGAAAGCCGCAAGCGCAGGGTGAGTATATCGATCGAGGGCGCGCATGGCGCCCTATTATCCGCAGCAAGGCGATGAACGGCTGGGGTGCTCGGCGTACCGGTCACACCGCCCCGATCTCCAACAGGACCGAAGCCCGATCGGCGCGCGCCAACGCACACCCATTACCGAAATCCCACAGATAAGCCCGCTTTATGCCGTTCGTCCTGCTAAACATATCATAATCTTCCATTTATCCCGATGGGTTGTGTCCTCATCAGAAACAGCTTCCCCGAAACGGCGACACCCACGCACCATGCGCACGCCATGCAAGATGCGCATGCCCTCACGGCATCGCATCGCCTGTAACGACACTCACCGCCCTGCATGGCGGCGTATCGAAGGAGCGCGTAAACGTGACAGAGCCGACAAGTCGTGTGTATTTCCTGAAAAAATTAGCACTGCCGATTGCCATCGCAGCCTCCCTGTCCGCATGTGTCAGCGGTGGCGCTGGCGCCGGTGCCGGGACGTCGGCGAGTCCTGGGCCCCAGTCTTCCGGCAATGGTGCGCCGACCAGCACCAGCGCCAATAGCAACACCGGCGCCGCAACACCCATCACCGGCAGCACTATCCCCATGAGCCAAGCCTTGAATACCCCGGGCGCCGGCACGGGCCAGACCATCTATGTGTCGACCACGGGCTCCAACAGCAATAACGGCCTGTCGCCGCAGACCCCTTTGCAGACGATCCAGCAAGCCGTCGACAGCGTCCGTCCGGGTGGCACGATAGAGATCATGGGTGGCACGTACGCCGGGGGTATCACCATAAGCAATCCCGGAACGGCAAGCGCATGGATCACCATGGAGCCTTACCAAAATCAGCAGGTGGTGATCGACGGCGGGTCGGCCATGAATAATCTGTTCTTCACAAACTCGGGCAACGCTCCGAGCTATTGGGAGGTCAAGGGGTTTACCCTGCGGAGCGCCCTTCAGTACGGCGTGCAGATCGATACGCCGGATGTGAAGATCGTCGACAACAACATCTACTACACCAACTACTCGATCGTTAAGCTCGTTAGCACGGCGCATAACATCGTCATATGGGGCAACCAGCTCCACGACAACAACCACGCCTCCGCGCAGGCCTATGTGTCGAAGGCGGTGGACATGGTGGGCGCCGTCAATGTCCTGGTGGCCCATAACAACGTATACAACATATCCGACATCGGGCTCTACTGTAAGGGGAATTCGACGGATATCACGTTCGCCGACAACACCTTAAACAACATCGGAAGCCGCGGTATCATGCTCGGCCAATCCACGGGCGTGCAGTTCCTGCAGCCGGGCAAGACGTACGAGTCCTACAATAGCATCATCAAAAACAACGTCATCACAAACGATCAAAGTGCGTGCTTGTCCGAATCCTCGTCCTACGATGCGGAGATCTACAATAACTCGTGCTACAACGCGGCGATCGCTCACCACGGCGCGATTTTTATTTCCAACGAGTCGGCGCTCCACCAGGCCGGTACGAACGTCTATATACGCAACAATATCGTAGACGATTCCTCGTCCCTTCCGATGGTCGTCATAGCCCCGCATGCCATGACGAACTATGCGACCTTGCACATCAACCATAATATGTACTATGACCCGGCGGGCGTCACGTTTGAGTGGGATGACAAGAACATCTACAATATGCCGTTTAAGACCTGGCAACAGACGACTGGTCTCGAATTGAATACCATCGTGGCGAATCCCCAGTACGCGAATACCACGCCGGTGGGGGCGGTGATGCCGTCCATCACAGGAAATACGCTGCTGTCCTTGAGCCCGTCGAGCCCGGCTATAAACGCCGGTGTCGTGTTGCCCTCGGTGACGCACGACATCAATGGCGTGGCGCGGCCGTCCACGGGTTCCTACGACATGGGCGCCTATCAGTAAGAGCGATTGATCGCCGCATGCCCCAGCGACGGCTTGGGGCACAGCCTCGGTGCAACACCCCGTCGCTTCGAGGTGGGCCGCACTGAGCCACCATGGGGGTGCGCCATTGGGGAATGTGGTGGGCGGGTGAGCGTTCACGCAAGGCCTCGGGGCCGTGATGGTCCCGGGGCCATTTTTTTGGCGCGGAGGGCACGAACGGCAGATGGCGACACGGCGTTCTGTCCGGGCGTCTTGTCCGCCAGATGCTGCATGATGGCATGTGATTCCCAGAGGACGAATCCGTCATCCACGAGCACCGATACGCGGTGGTTGGGGTTCAGTTTTAGATGGAAACCAGGCTTCGCGCTGTTGCCCTTTGCGCAGATCCAGGGTCACAAGCTCGCAGGGCACGTCGAGGGACAGCACCGTCGTGGCGGCGCGCCGCGCATTGTCGGAATAAGGGTGGGTGTACATCATAGGGCTTGTCCTCGCTGTCATGGGCTCGATGCGCGCACGACATGACTATCGGCGCTCCCTGGAGCGCGTCACCGACCCCGACTGTGCGCCGGGCCTGCGTGCCGGACGCGACCACTTGCCGGACGTGGTCCCTGAAGCGCTCGCGACCCAGGCTCGTGGCGGGCGCGGTTTGCGCTCGCCACTTATTGTGCATACAATAAGTCCCGCGGAGATCACATTTGATCCGGCTAAGGATGTTACCAATACCGCCAAGCACGGTGTGTCCTTGGCGCTGGCATCGGAACTGGAATGGGCTGATCTCATGGCCCAGGCTGACACGCGCCGCGATTACGGCGAAGACCGCATGATCGGTTATACCCCTATCGGCGAGCGGGTGTTTTGCGTGGTCTTCATGGATCGCGACGATCAGCGTCGCATCTTATATATGGACGCCCCCTACATTGCAAGCACGTATGGGCTTTCGGAATCAGGATCGGACTGCATAAATATATCCGGCCTCTGATGCGTCCGTCGACGCGGGCCCTGATGACATTCGCTCGCAGGCGCCTCGTAAGTTGCTCGGTGTGAAATCCACCGTTCAGTCTATCAGGCTCGTCCCGCGGCGGTCTGACCTGCTTCCATCAGCTTCTACGCTCTAGCAATCCTGGTGGGAAAATACCTCCACTGCAACAACGCGATCTGCCAACGATCTCGGGGCTCGGCCTGCGTCAGGCCGTAGCCCCCGCTCCGTTCTCGGCGCGATACTCTGTTCCTCGGGCCAACATCGCCTAGGCAATACGCGCATGCTTAGCAGCGAGGGCCACGGCCGCGACGTTTACATGCCGGCGTTCTTTCAATTGGCGCGCCCAGACGCTTTTGGCGTCGGTCTTTTTATCGACGACGCGCAGGTAGGCGCGGGCGCCGTGTATCAACAGCGTCCGGAGGTACCGATCCCCTTGCTTGGTGATCGCCCCCAGACGGTTCTTGCCGCCACTTGAATGCTGTCTTGGGATTAACCCCAGTGAGGCGGCATAGTTGCGCCCACTCTGGAAGACGTGCGGATTCCCCATACTCGCCACGAGCGCCGTCGCAGTCTGGGGGCCGATCGCCGTGACCTGCATGAGCCGCCGGGCGGGTTCACTCGCCTGCGCGAGCGCGCGAATCTTAGCGTCATACTGCGTGATGTCCTGATCGAGCGCCTGGAGCTGTCGCAGCAATCCGGCCAGTACCTCGCGGGCCAGCGCCGGCAGCCCGTTTTCGGCATCCTCGAGGAGCCGCGGGAGGTGCTTGCGTAAGGAGACCACACCCTGTGGGACGGTCAGACCGAACTCCCCTAGGAGTCCTCGGATCTGATTGACCTGCGCGGTCCGGTTTGCCACAGCGAGGCTTCGGGCGCGATGCACCATCAGCACCGCCTGCTGCTCCTCGGTCTTGATGGCGACAAAGGGCATGTTGGGTCGGCCCACGGCCTCGCAGATGGCCTCGGCGTCGTTCGCGTCATTCTTGCCACGCTTCCTGTAGGGGGTCACGAACTGGGCCGCCATAAGCCTCGCCGTATGCCCGAGCTTACTGAGAGCGCGACCCCAGTAGTGGGCGCCGGCGCAGGCCTCCATACCGACTGTGCATGGCGGCAACTGGGCGAAGAACTCCATTACCTTAGCGCGCGGCAAGGCCTTACGGACCCTCACCATCCCACGCTCATCAATGCCGTGAACCTGCAAGACTTGTTTGGCGAGATCTAGACCAACCCGAACAATTGTCATGGCACGACCTCCTGTTTCTTGACTGACGGGCTCCCTAGAATTTGGCACGATCGCCGGAGTTAGGGTAGGGGGCGTCCATGTCATCAGCCTAAGAAAGGCCAATGCCAGAGAGGTCAAGCGCTATGCGAGTCAAATCTAAATCTGGACGGGTGTTTAAACTCCCCACGCCCGAGGAAGAGTCCGCCATCCAAGCGGGGGTGGCCGAGGACCCCGATACCTATGAGCTGACGGATACCGAGTTCCGGCAACTGAAGAGAATAGGGCGGCCCCCGGCGGCTACAACCAAAGAACGTGTGACCATGCGGCTCTCCAGGGACGTGGTGGCGAGATTCCGTGCCGCCGGACCTGGATGGCAAACGCGTATAGACGCTGCTCTCAAGGAATGGCTTGAAACGCACCATTAAACTGATATATCGACGCCCCCTACATGCAAGCACGTATGGGCTTTCGGAATCAGGATCGGACTGCGTAAAACCATCCGGCCCCTGATGCGTCCGTCGACACAAGCCCTGAGGACATTCGCTCGCAAGCGCATCGTAAGTTGCTCGGTGTGGTATCCACCGTTCAGTCTATCAGGTTCGTCCCGCGGCGGTCTGACCCGCTTCCATCAGCTTCTACGTTCCAGCAATCCTCGTGGGCAACATCTCCACTGCAACAACCCAATCCGCAAACACGATTCAGGGTCAGCCTATCTCAGGCCCTAGCCCCGGCTGCGCTTGCGGTGCGATATTCGGTCCCCCGGGTCAGCATCGCCTAGGCGATGCTGGCATGCTTGGGCGGCAAGCGCCACGGCCGCGACGTTCATATGCCGGCGCTCCTTCAGTTAGCGCGCCCAGAGGCTCTTCGCATCGGTAGCGTGAACACGCCCAGCCCCCGACTTCCCTTTTGCTATCGAAGGTCCGAGTTTGTTGGGGATACCCTGGCGCCGCACGAGCGCTTGCCAGACGCGCTTACCACCCGGTCCCTGACGTTGCACGAACGCCGGCACTCGACAGCTTTTTCGCTATGGTTGTCCCAGGGTTGTCGCAAAATGGTGGGGTGTTTGGCTGGGACTTCCGCTAAGTCCTTGATTGATTGGCTCCCCGGGAAGGACTTGAACCTCCGACCCGGTGATTAACAGTCACTGAAAAATGCACTTCTTTGCACACTAATGCGCCTAACTGCTTGATTCCACACCAAGGCTTTATGCATCTAACAGCACCCAACAGCACCTAAACGCAACCGGATTACAGCAAGATTACAGCACAGGCCTAACAACGGCGTTCCCTATCCGCTCGGTCACTACTTCTTGAGGGGAAGGGCAGAACCGGAAGAAGCGGGCGACTCTGTAGAGCATTTGCCTGACTGCGGCACGGTCAACAGTGGGATGACATAATAAGGTAGCGTCTTTGACCAACTCTCAACTGGTTCCTTCGTTTTTTCCGCGTACCACTTTCTCATTTCAGTGAGCCGCTGAGCCATCGTACTACCATCTGTCTTTGTTAAAAGGGGCCG
>JAJZZU010000223.1 GCA_021797365.1 Pseudomonadota bacterium
GGGGCTGGCGGCGCTTACCGGAAGCCGCATCGTGCTGCCCTGCGACGTCGGCCGCGACGACGATATCAGCGCCCTGTTCGAGGGGTTGCGCGCGGCCTGGCCCGAGGGGTTTGACGCCCTCATCCATTCCGTGGCCTACGCGCCACGCGAACAGCTCGAAGGCGACTACCTGGACGCCGTGACCCGCGAGGGCTTCCTCGAGGCCCACAACATCAGCTCCTACAGCTTCGCGGCGCTCGCCAAGGGCGCGCGCGAGGCCCTCATCCCCCGCAAGGGCTCGCTCCTTACGCTGTCCTATCTGGGCGCCATACGCGTCGTGCCGCACTACAATGTCATGGGGCTCGCCAAGGCCAGTCTTGAGGCCAATGTGCGCTATATGGCCCAGAGTCTCGGGCCGCACGGGGTACGCGTGAACGGGATATCGGCCGGGCCCATAAAAACCCTGGCAGCGGCGGGAATCAGCGATTTTCGCAGGATGCTCGACTACTACGAGCGCAACGCCCCGTTGCGTCGCGGCGTGACCATAGAGGAAGTCGGTCATGCCGCCGCTTTCTTGTCCTCGGATCTCGCCTCCGGCATTACCGGTGAGATCCTCTATGTGGATTCCGGCTACCACATGATCGGCATGGGCGAGGGGGAGGGCTAAGATACGACCCAGGGCGCGGCCGTACGGCCGCGCCCTGGCCCCTACAATGCCGACGCGTTGATATGGATGTGGGCGCGCGCGCGCAAGCTCTTCATATAGGCCAGGTAAGTCTCCACCCCGCTATCGCCGATCAGTGAACGCTCGAGCTTGACATAGCGCGTGCTACCCGGATGCACGGCCCCCGGTATCACCTGATGGACCACGAACACCGCGCGCCGCCCATGGCCCAGATGCGCGCTGCCCGGCACCGGATGGGCGGCGACCGACACCGGTGTGGCAAACACCGCCTTCAAAAGCGTCGGCGCAAGACCCGGCGTCACGGCCTCGGCAGCCGCCGGTATCTCGAGCACCAAATGCATCTGTCGGGCTAGCGCCTTGAGCGACGCCCCCTTGCGCAACTCCTTCAAAAGCAGATCCTCCTGGGCCTTGAGGCGCCGGCGGGCATCGGCGACACGAATGGCGCGGACCACCGCCGGCCGGGCCGCGGCCAAGGGCTTAAAGCGCGCCGCCTTGCGCGCCACCACATGCGCGACCACCAGCGCGTCCGCCCCCACCGCAATGGCATGGGTGTTGCGGCGACCGGCAAGCACTTTGGGCGCGAATACCGCCTTCACCACCTGCGGCAAGGCCGCCACACCGACCCCTCCCGCACGCGTGAACCAACCACTCTCGCGCACCTTGATGCCAAGTCGGCGCGCCACCGGGGCGAGACCATGGGGATGTTCGTAGGCGGCATTACGCAACCGCTCGGACAGGTGATACATGCGTCGGCGCGCACGTTCCTTTAGCACCATGCGCACAAGCGTCGCGCGCACCTGGGCGAACGGTACGACGCTTGCCGGACGAATGGCGCTCACCTCCAGGAGATGCACCCCGGAGTGGCCGACGACCGGCGCGCTCACCTTATGGAGCGGCAGCGCGAACGCAACACGCCCCACAGGCTTGGACAGGTCCGCCTGCGTCACGAATCCGAGGCTGCCGCCGTGGGCGGCCGACGCCGGATCCTGGGAATAACGCCGCGCGAGCGCGGCGAACGACGCGCCATGTTGAATCTGAGTCCGCAGCGCCGCAAGCCTCGCCTTGGCCGAGGCTATGGCCTGGGCCGTCGGATGCGGCGGCAAGGCGATCATGATGTGGCGCACCAATCTCTCTTCGGGGCGCGTGAACTGCGCGATGTGCGCCTGATAGGCCCTCTGCAAGGCCGCCATCCCCACCTTCTGATCCTTCATGGCCTGCATGACGGCATGCGGCGACAGCACGACATAGGCGATACGCACCTGTTGCGGCAGGCGGAACGCCTGCCGGTGCTTGGTGTAATACTGCTGGATGCGCGCCGGGCTCACCGGGCCTGTCGGCATGAAGTGCCGCGGCGACAGCACGACATAGGCAAACGCCCGCTTCTGCCCAAAAAGGCGCGCGGCATGCGCCACCACCTGTTGCGGCACGAAGGCGCTCGCCAGCAGGCCGGCCTTGACCTCGTTTAAGAGCGTGAGATCACGCACACGACGTTCGAAACCGGGCACCGTGAGCCCCTGGGCGGCCAGCAGCTCACGATAGCGCGTCGGACTGAAATGGCCCTTTACCCGAAAGGCCGGGATGTGCCGGATCTCGTAGGCGAGTTCGTCGCGGTTGACGACATAGCCGGCCTTCCGCGCCGAATGGATCAGCAGGGTTTTATTGATCAGGCCGCGGAGCACGGCCCTCTTGAATTTGCTGCTGCTAAGCAGTGCCGGATTCAGGTTCTTGCCAAAGGCATGCTCCAGCGCTACGCGCTGCTGGGCAAGCGCGCGCGCAAACTGCTCCTGTGTGATGCGCAGGCCACGCCCGCGGGCCACATAGACCTTCGATGCCCCGCCAAAATAGGAACTGACCCCCCATAGCACGAACGGCACGACAAGGATCACGAGCAGCGCGGCCCCCATCAACCCATGGGTCTTTTCTCGAAGCGCATTTAACATAGACTTAAGACAGGCCTCATATGTAAAGATCCCCTCAGGGCCGTGACGCCACGGAAGGCGGGCGTGACCCGTCCTCCCTTGGTGCCTCTCGTTGTGGCCGCCCCGCCCGATCCGCAGACCGTGGTCAGGGCACATGCGGCCTGGGATCACCCGCTCGTGGTCCCGCCGCTTACCAGTCGCGCCGCCACGATCCGCGCGCAATACGCGCGGGCGCCGACAGGCTCCGGCGATTGTACTGATGCCGGTCCCCACGGGCAACCAAACCCGCCCCCGCGGCGCGCCCGCCACAAGAACGGGGGATATCCAAGCCCCGGACCGTCCGGTACCGTCGGGACGATCGCCACGCGATGCGCGACACGCTCATCGATGCCGGTGTCGCGTTCAGGAGGCCGTCATGAAACGTAAGGGGGGTGCTTTCAGGTCTTGCCGGAGGACCGTCTGCGCGATTGGCTCAGACGGCTCGATTCAGGAAATTGGCGGAGTGGACGGGACTCGAACCCGCGACCCCCGGCGTGACAGGCCGGTATTCTAACCAACTGAACTACCACTCCCAACGTGCAGGCGCAAGGGCGATCGATTTCGCGGCCCCGTATCCGTTCGCGCCGGAACCCGCGGACTCGCCTTTCGACCATACCTTCGCACCGACTCAGCAGCCCTCCCCAAGGCCATCGCCTGCGGCGAGCAGCTGATCCTATCTATTAGAGCATGCATCACAAGCTGCTGGCAATCCTCGCGTCCCGGGGTCGTGACGGCCGCCTGCCGATCTCGCGTGTTCCCGCACGCGCCGACCCTACACGGGGACGATCACGACCGGACGGCCGTGACGCCCTCGCCGAAAGGGCGGGGATGCCCAGGCATGGTCAGATCGTCAACCATTACCCAAAGGGGTATCAGCGTCCGCGTCACGGACCGCCCTTCGCATCCCAACCGCCGACCGTGGGGATTTCATCACGCGCCCCGCCGATGCGAGCCTCGCCGAATCAGACATCGGGCGCCGGGGCAGGGCGCGCCTTGGGTGGCACCCTGTAGCAGGTGCCGGGGCCGGCCAGGACCTGCGGGCATTTAGGACCGGGCACCAGCGAGCGGGGACCAGACAATGGCGTTTGGGCGCACCGGCGCGCGGACATTCCTATGCGTGGTGCTCTGATCCGCCATGCGCTCGTGGCCTTCCGGGCCGGCGAGATCGTCTCGATAATTTCGACACACTTGCACTGCGCGTGCGCGCGTACCCCTGGCCGGTCCCAGCGGCGCGCCCTGGGGTGAGCAGCCGGGGCTCGTCGTCTCCGTGAGGCGCAGCGCGAGGTCCCGCTCGGCCGCCGGGATTCAAGCCGCCTCCGAAAACGGCAACACCGCAACCTGCCCTATCCTGCCTTAACAAATGTTCGATACCCCGTCGCCATCCACACCCTTGTCCACAGTTTTTGTGGATACCGGCTGTTGCGGCCGGCAGGGACCGGGGGTCATTTGACCTCGTGCCGGGCGCAGCGCATCGGCCGCCGTCTCATGATCACATACCTCCCTACCTACTGACCCACGCGCCCGTTCCGTGCGTGGCGGCGGATAGTGCTCGGGCACAACGACTCGTAGGGCGGATTGGATAGGCGTCACTGCTCCGGCCGGCGAGCCCGGGCCTCAGCGTGTCGCCACGGCCTGAGCATCCCCACAACACGGCTCCCCAAGGCATGGCGGTAGGCCGCTCTCGGCGCATCTTGCCGCCCTTCCGAGGTGAGGTCGCTTTCCAAAGTGAGCGGGCCGGCCGCTCCCGCCATAGACCCTGATATAGGCTTGCGCGCCGCCTGGGGACGGCGATCACGGGCATTCTTGATAAGAGGGGCGAAGATGTGCGGCACGGACTTATGCCTCACCCTACCGCTCGGTGACCTCGCCGAAACGCAAGGGGCGGTGGCGCGTCTTTCGGGTTATCGCCGCACGCATATCTTTCCGCGAGCGGGCCGCCCCGCTACCACACGAGGACCTGTCGTGGCACCGAACGAAAGGGTGTGCGGCCTTCGCGCGCCTGCGGATAGAGCAGCGAGCCCGGAGCGGTCGGTTGAACGGTGCCTCGTTGCGGCTACCTACCTCGCGCCTGTCGCTAAGCGCCAGGACCTTGGCCGCAGTCGTGCTCCCCCAGACAGGCGGCGCGCACGCCCCCGTCTCCACCCCCATGCCGACTACCTAGTCCGCAGCCCTGCCGCAACCCGTGCGTTAGGCTCACGTCCCGGCCCGCTTCCCTTCGGTTGCTCTCCCCACCCTGAACGATGCCACGGCAACCCGTAGCCACGGGGCACCCTTGCGCCCCCCATGCGACCACAAAAATTGCGATCATCCGAGGATCGCTCAGTCCGGAAGCCCGTGGTTTTTGGTGGGTGC
>JAJZZU010000224.1 GCA_021797365.1 Pseudomonadota bacterium
GCAACCGCCGCCTTGTTGCAACACTTGTGGTAAACGCATGGGCACATTTCTAGGCTGGTCTCTCAAGCGGCCGTCCAATCTCGCCAAGCTGATCCTGTTCGCCTGCGCGTCCGTGGCCCTGATGGTGGCGGATGCCCACCATAACCGGGACGTGCGCGCGGTGCGTGGGACCATCCTGCGCGCCGACCACCCCCTTCAGGAGCTCGCGGCGCTCCCCTTCGCGCTGATACACGATGCCCGCCGGGATCTGCGTCTCAATAGCCGCCTGCGCCAGGAAAACGCCCGTCTCAGGGCCCGCGAGCAACGCCTGGAGATCAAGGCGTCCCGGCTCGCCGCCCTGCGCCTTGAGGTCAGGCACCTGACCGCCCTGCTCCACGGGTCCGCGATCCCCGGCTACCGCGCGGGTCTCGCGCGCATCCTGGATGTGGGTTCGGGCCCCTTCAAACAGCACCTGACCTTGAACGAGGGCAGGAATGACCACGTATTCGTCGGGCAGGCCGTCATCGACGCGCACGGCATAGTGGGACAGGTGGTATCGGTGAACCAGGATACGAGCGAGGTGATGCTGATCACAGACCCCGACAGCGGGGTACCGGTGATCTCCGAGCGCAACGGCCTGCGCGCCATCGTTTTTGGGACCGGATCGCTCCACCGCGTGAAGATCCCTTACCTGACGGTGACCGCCGATATCCGTCCCGGCGACGTTTTTGTGAGCTCGGGGCTCGGAGGAATCTACCCGCCAGGCTATCCGGTGGCACGCGTCACGAAGGTCACGAGCAACCCCAATCTCGCCTTCCTGAACATCCGCGCCGTGCCGCTTGCGCGCCTCACTTATCACACGCACGTGTTGCTGCTATGGCCGCGCGCACAAGCCGGGGCGCGGGGCACGCATCATGGATAATCCCCTTACGCTGAAACAGCGCCTGCTCATATTGGCGAGCTTCGTGTCGGCGATGATGCTGGCGATCATCCCGCTGCCCGACTCCGTGCGACTGTTGCGGCCCGACTGGGTGTCTTTGGTGCTGGTCTACTGGTGTATGGCGGTGCCCGAACGCATAGGGGTCGGCAGCGGCTGGGTCGTGGGGCTCTTTCTGGATGCGCTCTACGGCTCCCTGCTCGGGGAACAGGCCCTCGCCAAGGCCTTACTGGCCTTTCTGGCGCTGCATTTCACGCTGCGGCTGCGCATGTTTCCGCGCTCCCAGCAGGCGCTCGCCGTGGGAACTTTGATTGCCATAAGCGACCTTATGGTTATCATGATAAAATCGCTGGTTCATGGTACGCCGCCGCTGTGGCGCGACACCGCGCCCATGATTGCCAACGTTATCGTGTGGCCGGTTTTGTTCACCATCCTCCGGGAGCTGCGCCGGCGCGCCAAGATCAGCTGAGCCATGCGCATCATTCCTCTCAAAAACGACTCCCAGGAACTGCGGTTATTCGAATCGCGCATATGGGTTGCCGCGGTTCTCGGGACACTGCTCGTCTCCGGTCTGCTCGCGCGCCTAGGCTATCTGCAGATCGTCAAGCACCGCTACTATGCCACCCTGGCGCAGGACAATCGCGTAAGCCCGGTACCGATCGCCCCGGCCCGCGGGCTCATCCTGGACCGCAACGGCGTGGTTCTTGCCGACGACTTCCCGGTCTTTACGCTCCAGGTGACGCCCGATCGCGTCCCGAACATGGACCGGCTACTCGCCAAGCTAAGGCCGCTCGTGGCATTGAACGCGCAGGATATCCGCGGGTTTCGCAGGCGTCTCGCGCAACACAAACCGTTTCAAAGCGTCACGCTGCGCGCCCACTTGAGCGAGGCCGAGGCGGCGCGCGTGGCGGTAAACCTCACCCGCCTGAGCGGCGCGACCTTGCATGCCCAGCTGCGCCGCTATTATCCTCTCGGCGGCCTGGCCACCGCCGCCATAGGGTATGTGAGCCGCATCACCCAGGCCGAACTGCATGGGCACGATGCCGAGCGCTATGTCGGCTATCGCGACATCGGTCAGATGGGGGTCGAGAAGAGCTATCAGAAGGATCTGATGGGGCGTATAGGGTACAAGGATGTCGAGATGGACGCGCGCGGGCGGCCGGTCAAGGTGCTAAAGCGCATACTGCCGCATGCCGGCCACAACCTCTACCTGAACATAGACGCCCAGATGCAGGCGATCGGCGAGCAGATGCTCAATAACCGGCCGGGCACCGTGGTCGCCCTGAATCCCCGCACCGGCGCGGTCCTTACGTTCATAAGCAGCCCCATCTATGATCCCAACCCGTTTGTCGAGGGCATACGCGAGAAGGCCTACAAGGCGCTTGCGACCAACCCCGATGGCCCCCTGGACAACCGCGCGTTGAACGGCCTGTACCCGCCAGGCTCCACCATAAAGCCATTCTACGCCTACGCCGCCCTGCAGACCCGGTGGTTCCATCCGCACAAGCACATCACATGTCCCGGCTATTATCACCTGCCCCATAGCGCGCACCTGTTCCACTGCTGGAAACCGCTCGGCATGGGCCGCGTGGACTTGAAAGAGGCCATAGAGCAGTCCTGCGACGTATACTTTTACCGTCTGGCCTTCAAGCAGGGCATCAACCGCATGACCCGCTACCTCACCGATTTCGGGTTCGGACACCGGACGGGCATCGATCTCCCTGGCGAATACCGGGGGCTCGTGCCCACCAAGGCCTGGATCAAGGCCAGCGGCAGACCCTGGTATCCGGGACAGACAGTCATCACCGGTATCGGTCAGGGTCCCTTGCTGGTCACGCCGCTGCAACTCGCCGACGCGGTGGCGGCCATTGCCAATCATGGCATCCGCATGCGTCCGGAGGTGGTACGCGGGATCGTGAACCCGGTCACCCACCGTGTTCGCTTCCGCAAACCCCACGCCTATCCGGCCGTGCCCCGGCACCGCAAGAACAGCCTGAAGCGATTGATCCGGGACATGACGCAGGTGGTCGAGGGCCCGCACGGGACCGCGCGCGGCATCGCCTACGGCCTCCCGTACAAGGTCGCCGGCAAGACCGGGACCGCCCAACTCTGGAGTGCGGCGCCCGGCTTCAAGGGGAAACATATCCGCTCCGATGCGCTGTTCATCGCCTTCGCGCCGGTGAGCCATCCGCGCATCGCGATCGCGGTGGTCGTCGAACACGCGGGCTTTGGGGCACTGGCCGCGGCCCCGATCGCGCGCGCGCTCATGAACTTCTACCTCCTGGGCCATGTCCATGCGCGGCCGCAGAATCAATTGCGACCGCAGATCGCGCAGGCAAGGATCAGTCCATGACGCTCTTTGAACGTTGGCATATCGACAAGCCGCTCTTTAGCGCGCTGGCGATCCTCGCGATCGTAAGTCTGGTGGTCCTCTATAGCGCCAGCGGGGAAAGCATCGACTTCGCGTTGAGTGATGCCGTGCGCCTGGCCATCGGGTTTGTAGTCATGATAGCCGTCGCCCAGATCCCCCCGGAAACCTATCGGCGCTGGTCGGTCCCGGCCTTTGTCGTAGGGGTACTTAGCCTGGCCGCGGTTTTGGCAATCGGTGTCGTGCGCTTCGGCGCCCGCCGCTGGATTGCCCTGGGACCGCTGTCCCTACAGCCGTCGGAGTTCATGAAACTGCTCGTGCCCATGGCCTTGTCCTGGTTTTTTTCGCGCAGCCACCTGCCGCCGCCCCTCGGGCGCATCATCGCCGCGGCACTCATCCTGCTGATCCCCGTCCTTTTGATCGCCAAAGAGCCGGATCTCGGCACGGCGCTGATCGTCATGTTGTCGGGCCTCATCGTCTTGTTCCTCGCGGGAATCGGCTGGCGAACCGTCCTCACGGTCCTTATGATGGGCGCAGCCGCGGCCCCGGTGCTGTGGGCGCACCTGCACCATTATCAGCGCCAGCGCATCTATATCCTGTTCCACCCGCAGGCCGACCCCCTGGGGGCGGGCTATCATGCCATCCAGGCGATGATCGCAGTCGGCTCCGGCGGCCTTTTTGGGCAAGGCTGGCTGAACAGTAGCCAGGCGCACCTCCATTTTCTGCCGGACAGCACCACCGACTTTGCATTCGCGGTTTTCTGTCAGGAGTTCGGCCTGCTCGGTAATCTGGCACTGCTCGCCCTCTATCTCTTTATCGTCTATCGCGGCCTGCGCATCGCCTTTTCCGCACAGGACAGCTACTCTCGGCTGCTCGCCGGATCCTTGTCGATCCTGTTTTTCTTTGACGTCTTCATCAATATGGGCATGGTGGCGGGGATACTGCCGGTGGTCGGCGTGCCATTGCCGCTCCTAAGCTACGGCGGTACCTCGCTCATCATCATCATGGCCGGCCTCGGGGTGCTCATGAGCATCCACAGCCACCGCCGTCTGGTGAATTGAGGCCATGCCCGCGGGATCCGCCACCAGGATTTCCGTGGAGACCGGGCGTGCTGTACCCTGGATTTCCCAGGTCACGGGACATCAACCCATGGGCAGTCGTTTCGGGACTGGCTGCAGGCGCCTTGCGGGCGGTCTGTGTCTTAGCCTTGCGCTCGCCGGTTGCGGTTTTTTGCCAAGCACCGGTTACCGCAATCCCGCGGACCTTTCGGCGCGCAATGTCGTGCCCCACAAGCTGGCCTTGAGCCCGTACGGCAACAGCCCCTACACGGTCGATGGGCGCACGTACTATCCTCTAAAAACGGCCGCCGGCTATCGCCAGCGCGGTATCGCCTCCTGGTATGGCCTGCCCTTCAACGGACAAAAGACCTCGGACGGCGAGACGTACAATATGTACGCCATGACCGCGGCCAGCAAGGTCCTGCCGCTGCCGTGCTACGTGCTCGTGCGCAATCTCAACAACAACAAGACCGTGATCGTGCGCGTCAATGACCGCGGGCCGTTCTATCCCGGGCGCATCATCGATCTGTCCTACGCCGCCGCCGCGCGTTTGGGGATGCTCGCCACCGGAACCGCGCCCGTGGAGGTCGAGGGTATAGTGCCGGGCCAGGGCCGCCGCCGGCCGATCCCT